>JASFOZ010000122.1:0-9541 GCA_050116255.1 Desulfarculaceae bacterium | reverse complement strand
AGTGGCCACTTTTTCAGAATACCCGTCCATCAGTCCCCCAAGGTCTCGTCTTCTTCCAGCCCCTCCACCACCCTGGGCCCCATCAGGCCCCGGGGCATAAACAACAGCACATTGATAATGACTATGAAGGTAACCAGCTCCTTGAGGGAGCCGGAGACGAAGGTGGCTGCGAATGATTCCACAAAGGCGAAAACAAAGCCGCCGATGACCGCGCCCACGATGCTGCCCATGCCCCCGAGTATGGCGGCCGAGAAGCCCTTGATGGCCAAAAGCATCCCCCCGGAGTAATCGACCATGGTAAGCGGGGTCAAAAGGATGCCGGCCATTGCCCCCAGGGCGGAGCTCATGACAAAGGCCATCATCACCGTGGACTTGACCCGGATGCCCATGAGGCCGGCCGCGGTCCGGTCCAAGGCGCATGCCTTCATGGCCTTGCCGTGGATGGTGAACTGGAAGTAGATGACCAGCGCGGCCACGATCAGGGCGGTGCCGCCGATGACCCAAAGCGATTGGGGGACAATGGCCGCCTCTAGGAAGTTGAGGGGTTTGTCACCGGAAAAGGGCGGGAAGCGGTGGATGTCAGCGTCCCAGACGTGCATAGCCGTGCCTGAAATGAACATGGAGGCGCCGATGGTGGTGATCAAAACCGCGATCAAGGAGGTGTTTTTGCCCGGCCGGTAGGCGACCCGCATCAGGGCCATGCCCACCAAAACCGCCACCACGATGGAAGCGGGCATGGCCAGGTAGATGGGCCAGTGCCAGTCGCCGTACAGCGTGACCATGGCCATGCCGCCCAGCATAACGAACTCGCCCTGAGCGAAGTTGATGACATTGGTGGAGTTATAGATCAGGCATACGCCCAAGGCGACCAGGGCGTACATGCTGCCCACGGATAAGGCGGCGAAAACAGCCTGGATGACGTCGGTCAGCAAATCAGATCCTCTGACAATTCGGCCCGGGCCCCTTATGAGGGGGCCCGGTTTTGTGATAATCAGTTAGCCAGTTTCCACTCACCGCCCTGACACTGGTAGACGACCATCGATTCCTTGCTGAGGCCGCCGTGATCGGTCGGGCTGTAAGTGAAGACACCGTTGATCCCCACGTAGTCCTTGGTCTGTTCAATGGCCTTACGCAGCCCCGCTTTATCGGGACCGGCCTTTTTGAGGGCGGCGGTCAGGATGTTGAAGCCGTCAAAGGCGCAGGCGCCGAACTGGTTGGCCTGCTTGCCGTACTTGGCCTTGTAGGCCGCCTGGTAGTCGAGAATGACCTTTTTCTGAGGATCGGAGTCGGGCAGGCTTTCCGCGCCGTAGAACTTAAAGGCGGCGATGAATATGCCTTCGGCGTTCTTCTTGGTGGCCTTGATAAAGCCCTTGGACAAGGCGGCGTGGGAATGATACAGGGGCAGCTTCAGCCCCATTTGGCGGTAGTTCATGGTCATGACCACCGGAGCCCGGCGGGAAGACCAGTTGACCACGGCCTGGGCGCTCGTCTTCTTGATCTTGTTCAGGGTGGGGGTGATGTCAGTGTCTTCCATGGTGTATTTCTCATCAAAGACTATCTTCACCCCGTACTGTTTGGCATGGGCCACCAACTGGTTACGGCCGCCGTCGCCGAAGCCGTCCTGGGTGGACACAATGGCCAGTTTGGTGACGCCTTTGGCCTTCATATAGCTGAGCAGCTTATCGGCCACGATCTTGTCATCCACCGGCGTCTTGAACACCCAGGGCCTGACCGGGTTGACTATGGCGTTGGCCGAAGCCAGCATAACCGCCGGGATCTTGGCCTTCTCCACAATGGGGATGATCGGCATGGCCGTCCAGCTGGTGGACACCCCCAGAATGGCATCGACCTTGTCTCTCTGGATCAGCCGTTTGACCACCCTGACCGCCACGTCCGGCTTGCCTTCTTCATCATAAAAAATGAACTTCAGCGGCCGGCCGTTAACCCCGCCCTGCTTGTTGAACTTCTCGGCCATCATTTCGAGCGTGTCTTTTTCAGCCCCGCCCACGAACGCGCCGTGACCGCTCAACAGCACCGGCGAGCCGATTTTAATAGGCTCGGCCGCTCCGGCGGATGTGACGCTCATTAGCCCGAACAAAAGGACAACGGCGATGACGTATACCTTTTTCATGTTTCCCTCCCCGAATATTTGACCCTTTTAGCAATGGCCCTGTGAAAAGATATTTCAACCGCGAATACGACGCGGCTTTACCTGCTTGTCCTTGACCAACCCATAAAAGATCATCTTGATGATGTTCTCGGCCAGGGGTTCGATCGACGGATTTATTTTCGGCTGCCACCAATGATAAAGCCAGTTGATCTGGCCGAAGATTCCGAACGTGGCCGTGGTCAGATCGATATCCTGTAACAGGCCGGCGTCCTTCATTTCCTTGAGATAGGCCTTGTAGAGATTGAAAAAGGTTTTTTCCCGGCGCTTTATCTTACGGCCCAGCTTATCCCCCAAGAGACGCTTGTCCTCGATGAGTATCTTGATGCTCTGGCGGTCTGTTTCCATAAATCTCAAGTGGGCCTTGATGGTCTCTTTGAGCTTTTCAATGGGGTCCATCTCCAAGCTGAGGCAGTCTCTTAAGGTTCGGTCCAGCCGGTTGGAAAACTCGTCGATAATTGCGTAGAGAATCTCTTCCTTGTTCTGAAAGTGGTAGTAGATGGCAGCCTGCGTGATCTTGACACGGCGGCTTATGTCACGAAGAGAGGCCTTCTGATAGCCTAATTCGTAAAACAACGCGCCTGCCGCCTCTAGAATCTCCTGGCGTCTTTTATCCGGGTCTTTCCTCGGCGTGAATGTCATTAAAAGCCTCTTGTTCGCAGTCTAACTTACTAATCGTTTAGTAAAATGTCAACCACATTTTTGACGGCTCGGTTATAATGGATTGGTCATATTCAACCGGTGTGAGACCGAATGTATGTAAGGCAAAAAAGAGTCGGCCCCCAGGCTGTATTCACTTATCTGATCGCAGACCCGGACGCAGGAGAGGCCCTGGTCATCGATCCGGCCGCTGAGGCAAAGTGGCTTATCGAGACCGCTGCCGGCCAGGGTGCGGTCATCAAGACCATCGTCAACACCCATGGTCACGCAGACCATGTCTGCGGCAATGCCCAGCTCCAGGCCTTGACCGGGGCTCGGATATTGCTCGGCCAAGGGGATGAAAAATATCTAACCGGTCAGTGGGCTGAAACCAACCTGGCCATCGGGTTCAGGCTGTCGCCGTATCCCGATCGTCTGGTCCAAGACGGTGAAGAGATAGTATGCGGTGGATTAAAGTTAAAAGTCCTGGCCACCCCGGGCCATTCGCCTGGCGGCATCTGCCTTTTCGCGCCCGGTCACCTGTTCACCGGTGACACCCTTCTAGTGGGGCGAGTCGGCCCGACCGACGTGCCCGGCTCTTCACTGCCTGACCTGGCCGCTTCCTTGGCTGAAAAAATAATGCCCCTGCCGCCTGACACCGTCATTTGGCCCGGCCACCAGATGGGCCCTGAATCTTCCTCGACCATAGCCCAAGAGATGAGAGATAACCCGTTTTTCAGGCTCATCGCCCCCTAATCCCGATCCAGGAACCTGCCATAGGCCTCTATCTTCAGGCACAACCGCTTGGCCAGGCTGTCTGATGCCGGGCCAAGGGCCTCTAAAATGAGCGACGCCTCTATTTGGTAGTATTGCTTTTTAGTCTGATCCCAGTGCTGGGGCGGTGGCTGTAGATTGACAATCCGGCCGGCCATTTTAACCAGCCACATCTCATGCGGCTGTCTTTGGATGCGGGCCAAGGAATCAAGCATCTTCCCTGCCAGACGTCGGCCACGGTCATGCCCATATCCGCCGCCTGGCCCACCACCCGGGCATCCAGGGTCATGGCCCCAATGCTGAAGGAAAGGAGCGGGTTTATATCCAGCTCGGCCATCTCGGGCCGGTCTATCATGAGCTGCGACAGCCTCACCAGGATCTCCTCCAGGCGACCATGTCCGCAGGCAACAAGTTGCGGAAGCCGATGAGCAGGCGCCGCACCTTGTTCTGGCTGATCATCCTTTGGGCAAGAGCCGATTAAGCGGCGGCCTTCCCCCAGGCCCCTGGCCTCAGTGACTTATCCCGCCTATGAAACCCCTGTGCCATTGTTGCCGGCTAAATACCCCTGGATTTGGTGGGAGATTGACTGCCGTAATCAATGTGACTAGTATATTCAACGTCAGAATCAGGGGAATCTGTCGTATGAAAGCCAAAAGATGGATCTTTCCGGCCCTGGGTTTGGCGGGAATCATGGTGTTTCTCGGAGCGTCAAGCCCGGCGGGGGAGGTCCCGGCACCATCTCCAGGGCAAATCTCTGAAAAAGCGCCTGCCCAGCCCACCCCACCAAGTTCATCTTCCCGGGCCCCCAGGCATATCTCGGTCAGGATTAAACTTTCCGGCCATCCCTTGGTGGCGGGCGAGCGCGGCAGCCTGGAGTTGCAGGCGGTTCTCAAAACAAATGGCGACGGTGCAACACAGGCCCTGGTCTGGGATCGCGAGGTACGCCATCCGGTCACGCTGTGGCTCTCCACCCCCAACGCCAGCGGTATTGCCTTCATCGACAAGGAGCATCCCCAACGCCCCCGTCACCATATCCTGGTTAAGTTCCCACGCCCCCGGGAGGCAGGCTCCCAGCCGCTTAGCGCCAAGGTGGAATACAGCGTCAACAGCCGCACCAAGGCGGGCAAGCACTCCTTCTGGCTCGACATCATAGCTGAACTCAGCACCAGTCAAGGACGCAAAATCCACGATTTGGGAGCCATGCGCCTGCCCTTTGAGGTGGACACCCATCTAGGGACCAAGATCCTTATGCTGTCGGTGGTGGCGGTGGTGGTCTTTCTGTTCATTGTGGAGTGGGTGCGGGTGGACGTAGTGGCCATAGCCATGATGGTGCTACTCCCCGAATTGGGCCTGCTCAACGCCACAGACACCTTTCGGGGACTGAGCAGCAACGCCGTGGTAGCCATCATCGGGGTGATGATCATGAGCTACGGCCTGAATCGGGCCGGACTGGTCCACCGCATCATTCAGCCGGTCATGAATTTTGTCAGCAAAAGCCCTTCCCGCCTGACGGCCACTTTCTCGGGCCTGATAGCTTCTATTTCCGGGGTCATGCAGAACACCGGCGCCGCAGTGCTGTTTCTGCCCGCTGTGAGCTCGGTCACCCTGCAAAGGCTCAAGGTGCCCATCTCCCGGGTGCTCATGCCCATCGGCATGGCTGCCATTTTGGGGGGCACCTTGACCATGGTGGGCACCAGCCCCCTGATTCTGCTCAACGACATCCTGCCGCCCGGCATTCCCAAGTTTGGATTTCTGGAACTCACCCCCATCGGCTTGGCCTTGGTTTTGAGCGGAATCATATATCTGTCCACGGCGGGCATGCGCATGCTGGCAAAGATCTCCGCCGGCGACACGGCGACGTCCTCCTCTCAGCCCCAAGGGGAACCCCGTGGCTTTCTGGACTCCTATCCCCTGATCAAAGGCCCCTTTGAGATATGGGTGCCCCAAGACTACCGCCCCTCCAGGGGTCCTCAGGAGGTGGTTCCGATCAGGCGGCGCTACATGGTTAACATTGTAGCCACCAGCGAGCACCGTGGCTCCTACGACATCAGCCCCACTCCCAACACCACCATTCAGCCCGGCATGGCGATCTGCGCCTATGGCCCGGAAAAAGCAGTCAAGCGATTCGTGCAAGATTACGGACTGGAATTGAAAACCCAGCCCGACGTTTTTAAAACGACAATGTTCAACCCAGCCATAGCGGCGATAGTGGAGGCGGTGGTCTCGCCCCGCTCCAGCCTCATCGGACAGACCATCAAAGAGATCCGCTTCCGCGAAACCTTCGGCGTCTCTCCCCTTGCCATCCACCAAGCCGACAAAACCTATTGCAGAAAACTGGCCGATCTCCCACTGCGCTCAGGCAGCACCCTGCTATTGCACGGCACCTGGGAGCAATTCCATACCTTGCAGGACATCCATCAAAACTTCATCATAATCACTCCATTTGAGATGGAATTCCACAAACCGGAAAAGGCCAAGTGGGCGCTGGTCAGCTTCCTGACCGCGCTGGTCTTGATGATCATTTCCAGCTTCTATTTTCAAAACCTGCCCTACAATCCCATCCCCCTATCGGTCTGCCTAATGGTGGGGGCGGTGGGCATGGTGCTCAGCAAGGTCATAACCATCAGCGAAGCCTACCGCGCCGTGGATTGGCGCACTGTATTTCTTTTGGGGGGGCTGATTCCCCTGGGCATGGCCGTGGATCAGACCGGCACCGCCACCTGGATAGCCAAGGGTATCGTGGGGTCTTTGGGGAGCCTCATGTCCCCCTTGTTGCTTTTGATCGTGCTGGCGGCCATGAGCGGCGCCTTTACCCTGGTCATTTCCAATGTGGGGGCCGCCACCCTTTTGGTTCCTTTGGGCATCTCCATTGCCAGTAAATTGGGTATAGACCCCAGGGTGGCGGCCATCGTGGTGGGTCTGGGGGTCTCCAATTCCTTCATTTTGCCCACCCACCAGGTGAACGCCCTATATATGGGGCCGGGAGAATACCGGACCAAAAACTACGTCAAAATAGGCGGTATCCTGAGCTTGATCTATGTCGCCGTCCTGGTTGCCATGACCTACTTCTTCTATCTTTAGGCCCGCGTCATAAAGGGCCGCATAAAACATCGGCCTACCTGCGGCGACATGGCAGACTCAACCTTTCTCAGGCCATCAAGCGTTCTCCTGAGGGCGCATCCCCTTTGACGGTGATGATCGCCGTGTAGTTGCCGTCTTCCCTTGGGATCAGCTCGGCCTGATATTTGCGTGAGAGGTTAAGCATTGATTCGTTGTCCGGGCTGATCACGCCCCAAAGCTGGTTGATGCCCCGCTCCAGGGCGATGTCACTTAGACGCCGCACCAATAGGTTGCCCAATCCCCTCCCCTGCCAGGCGTCGGCCACGGTCATGCCCATATCCGCCGCCTGTCCCACCGGCCGTTCCATTATGCGCCCCACCGCGGCTATCTCCTCTTCTCCCTCAGGGAACACCACCAGGGCCATTTCCCGGTCATAGTCTATCTGGGTGTGGCGCGAGAGCATGTTGGGCGTCATGGAGCGAAGCACCCGGCCGAAACGATGGAATATGGTCTCTGGAGACAGCTTGTTGAAAAGCCTGATCATGGCGGGCCCGTCTTCGGGCTTGATGGGGCGCACGAACACCTCGAGGCCTTCATCAGTGCGTTCATGGCTTTCGTACTGGGCCGGATAAGGGCTGATGCAAAGATGACGCGGCGACTCCTTGGCCGCGGGTTTGACCACCACCCGGGCATCCAGGGCCAAGGCCCCGTTGCTGAAGGATAGTAGCGGGTTTATATCCAGCTCGGCTATCTCGGGCCTGTCTATCATGAGCTGGGAGAGCCTCACCAGGATCTCCTCCAGGGCGACCATGTCCGCAGGCAACAGGTTGCGGAAGCCGGTGAGCAGACGCCGCACCTTGGTCTGGCTGATCATCCTTTGAGCCAAGAGCCGGTTGAGCGGGGGTATGCCTATGGCCCGGTCGCCGATGACCTCCGCGGCAATGCCGCCCATGCCGAACAGAATCACCGGCCCGAAATCCTGATCCTGTTTGGTGCCTACTATAAGCTCCACCCCTTTCCTGCGCACCATGGGCTGGACCGTCACCCCCTCCAGCCTGGCTTGGGGGTCGTACTTCGCAGCCCCCTGCATGATCTCGGCAAAGGCCTGCCTCACCTCCCGGTTGGAGTTCAGGTTCAGCTTTACCCCGCCGGCATCGGACTTGTGGCTTATGTCCGGGCTGTCCAGCTTGAGCACCACCGGAAAGCCCATCTGACCGGCCTGGATGGCCGCTTCATCCTTGCCCGCGGCCCGGCGGGTTGGCGTTACCGGGATACCGTAGCTTTCCAGCAGGTTCTTGGACTGGGTTTCAGATAAGATTGGCCGTTCTTCATCCAAGGCGGCCTTAACTATCAACTGGGCCCACTCCTTATCAAAAAGAAGCCTGCCGGGCAGGTTGGAGGGCAGCTCGGCCAGGGCGCGCAGGTTTTCCTGATATTGGTACATATATAAAAAGGCCTGTACCGCGCGCTCCGGTGTCTCATAGGTGGGTATGCCCGCCTTGTGAAAGATCTGCCGGCTTTCTCTGACATCTTGGCCGCCGAGCCAGGAGGTGAACACCGGGAAATCCGCCTGCGCCAAGGCCCGGCTCAGCATCTCGGCCTTTTCGGTGCTGGGAAACTGGGCCTGGGGCGTGGTGATCACCAAGACCGCATCGAACTCATGGGCCTCGATGCAGGTCTGGGTGACCTTCAAAAAGGTCTCAGGGGTGGCGTCGCCCAAGATGTCGATGGGGTTGGCGTGGCTCCAAAATGAGGGCAGGATGGCATCGAGCTTGGCCATGGTTTCAGGAGAAGGCGCGGGCGGCTCCAGACCCCCTTTAAGGGACAGGTAGTCCGTGGCCATCACCCCCGGCCCGCCGGCGTTGGTGACTATAGCCAGGCCGGGACCCTTGGGCAGCGGCTGTTTGGAGATAAGCTCCGCACAGTCGAACAAGTCGCCCACGGTGTCGACCCGCACCAGGCCGGCCCGTTTGAAGGCCTCGTCATATACCGCGTCTTCACCGGCCAAGGCCCCGGTGTGACTCATGGCCGCCTTGGCCCCGGCATGGCTGCGCCCCACCTTTAGCAGAATTATGGGCTTTACCCGCGATACCGCCCGGGCCGCACTCATGAACTTGCGGTGGTTGGTGATGGACTCCACATAGAGCAAAATGGCGCTGGTATTGGGATCATTGCCCAGGTAGTCGATGGCGTCCCCGAAATCCACATCCAGCATGGACCCCATGCTTATGAAATGGCTGAAGCCTATGTTCTGGGTGACCGCAAAATCCAGCACCGCGGTGCAGGTAGCGCCGCTCTGGGACACAAAGGCCAAGGAACCGGGCTTGGGCATGGCGTGAATGAACGAGGCGTTGAGCCCCGCCTCGGAGCTAATCACCCCTACGCAGTTGGGGCCGATGATGCGCACCCCTGCTTCCTGGGCTGCGGCCAGGATCTTTTGCTCCAGGGCCTCGCCTTCAGCGCCGGTCTCCTTGCCGCCGCCGGAGATAATAACAGCCCCGCCCACGCCGCAGCGGCCGCATTCCTCGACCACGGCCGGGACGTGCTGCAAGGGGATGATGATCACCGCCAGGTCTATGGCCGCGCCCACGGCCTCCAGGGAGGGATAGGTCTTAAGGCCTACTATCTCCTTACGCTTGGGATTTATGGGATATAAAGGCCCGGCATACCCGCCCTTTACCAGGTTCTCCAACACCGACCGGCCTACGGATCCCTCGCGGTCACTTGCCCCCACCACGGCCACGCCGTCAGGGGCCAACATCTTGTGGATATTGAAAATTCCCATGGCAGCCTACAACTCCAGGATCAAGTCCTTGTGCGCGTAAATAGTCTCACTATCTTAAACGGATGCCATGCCGCCCCAGGCTTTGCCTCCGGGCCCGGGCCGGGCAGACGGCGCCC
>JASFOZ010000121.1:0-9649 GCA_050116255.1 Desulfarculaceae bacterium | reverse complement strand
CGGCATTATGAACGAGCATCAGCTCATGATCGGCGAATGCACCGACGGGGCCCGCAATCAGCCCAAGGCCAAGGCCGGCAAGCGCATGTTCTACAGCTCCGAGCTTTCGCGCATCGCCCTGGAGAGGACCAAGACCGCCCGGGAGGCCGTGAAGCTCATGGGCGGGCTGATTGACAAGTACGGCTACTACAGCACCGGCGAGACCCTGTTGGTGGGCGATACCAAAGAGGGCTGGGTCATGGAGATGTGCGCCTCGCCCGAAGATGCAAATACAGGGATCTGGGTGGCCCAGAGGGTTCCGGACGGGCAGGTGTTCGCTGCTGCCAACGAGTTCAGGATCCGCGAGGTGCGGCTGGACCTCCCCAGGATGATGGTTTCGGAAAACCTCAAAAAAATCATCAAGAGCAAGGGCTTTGGCCCCAATAAGCCCTTGGACTGGCTGGAGTACGTAAGCCTGGGTGAGTACAACCACCCCTACTATTCCCTGCGCCGGGTGTGGCGGGTTTTTAGTCTGCTCAACCCGGGATTGAAGCTCTCTCCCTGGGTGGAAAACGCCTACACCAAGGCCTATCCCTTTGCCATAAAGCCCGCCAAAAAGCTGACCGTGGCCGACGCCATGAGGCTGCACCGCGACCACTATGAGGGAACTGAGTTCGATATGACCAAGGGCCTGGCTGCCGGGCCTTTCGGCACCCCCACCCGCTACCTGGGCCCTTACGACGGGGCCGGCGGCGACGTGAACCTGCCCAAAAACCTGAAAGGCGCCTGGGAACGCCCCCTGGCCATGTACTACATGGGCTACAGCTACGCCCTGCAGGCCCGGGGAGGGTTGCCCGCCCCCATCGGCGGGGTGGCCTGGATCGGCCTGGATGTATCCTATACCACCTGCTACATGCCTTTTTATGCGGGGGTCAAGGATCTCCCCCTGTCCTTCCAGACCGGCAGCCCCCAGGAGTTTGACCGCAGCAAGGCCTGGTGGGCCTTTAATTTCGTGGCCAACTGGGCGGAGCTGAAGTTTCAGTACATGATCAAAGACATACTCCCCAAGCAAAGGGAGTTGGAGTCTTTGCAGTTTGCCACCCAGCCGGCCATTGAGACCGCAGCCTTGCAGCTCTACAAAAAAGACCCGGCCCTGGCCCGCAAGTTTCTCACGGATTATTGCAGCGACAATACCGCCCGGGTGGTCAAGGAATGGTGGGCCCTGGCCGATATGCTGATCGTCAAATACGACGACGGCTATATCAGCACCCCGGAGAAGATAGCCCAGGAGGTGGGTTATCCCAAGTGGTGGCGCTACAAGGTGGGTTGGCAGCGGGGACCCATCTCATACCAGAAGCCACAGGCCAAGTAAGAAGGCCGCCGGGCAGGGGATAAGGGCCGGTTATTCGGGCAAGGGGCCTGCGCCCACCAGGGGCAGCACCTTGTCGATCTTGAAGGTCACCAAAAAGCGGGGCGTGTCGTCATCGCCGCGCTGGTGGCGGCGCAGGGAATGCAGGAGTTCGCTGTCCTGCTCCTCGCGCAGCTTGGTCAGGTACAGGCGCCTGCCTTTGCTCTTGCTGTCCTGCTCCAGGAAAAGGTAGTGGGCCTGGAAATTGGATTGCAGATTGTGATGGGTAAGGCGGTCAGGCATTATGAAGGCCACGGTGTCCGGGGCCAAAAAATGGGGCCGCGAGTAAATCGCGGCATTGACCTTGCCCTGGTCATCAGCAGTGGCCAGCACGCCGATCCCCTGATGGTCAGCAAAGTACTTTTCCAAGTCCATGTTTTACTCCCGGCTTTTTGGTTTTTACTTAAGGCGCATAATTTAAATTTACCAGCCCTGCCTTAGGGGCCAACTCCGAGTTGAGGCCCGCTCAAAGATGACGGGAATCGAGCCAAATAGGGCGGCCCTGGGTTATAGGACGGACCCGCTGCCTTTTTTCCGGGGGAGCAAGACCCCGGCTGGCCTTTATGCCCGTCAAAAGTGGCTGGGCCAGGCAGGGGAGGCCGGTTTCCAACGGGACTTCGGCGCCACGGTTAAGAGCATAGTCAGAGGGCAGTCCACTGACGGCTCCTGGCAGGGGTCTATAATAAAGACCATCAGGGCCTTGTTCGGCCTTCACCTGACCCTGAGAAATCCAGACCAAGGCGTTTCCCAGGGACTGGGCTGGCTGCTGGATAAGGCGCTGCCCTGGGGCCGGGCCCGCCTGACCCGGCCGGCTCCGGAGGAACTTTGGGGCCTGCCCTTTGTGCCGGGAAGGGGGGATGTGCTCCTGGGCGCGGCGGCCCTGTTTCTGGCCTCCATCTTTGACCGGGCCCATGGGCCGGTGGTGAGGGCCGGGTATGAAGAGGCCCTGGATCTGGCTGCCAAAGGTCCTGGAAAATTGGGCTGGGCCAGTGTCAACAACCTGCTGCGGGCCCTGGCGGTGCACCCCCGGTTCAGCAGGCATAAACAGACCCAGGCCCTGGTGGACCGGCTGGGGCAGGCCCAGGGCAGGGACGGCCTTTGGCCCCGGGGCGTGTCATTGCACCAGACCTTTAACGCCCTGGCCCACCTCGAGGAGACGCCCCCGGTAAAGCAACTAAAGCAGGTCTTAATATATTTGCAGCGCAGCCAAGGTGCTGACCGGGGCTGGGGCCGGACGGACCGGGAATGGAAGACCTTCCTGGTGGTCCACGCCTTGAAACGGCTGGGTCTTTTGAAAAGCGCCTAGACGGCCTGTTGAGGTACAGCGGCGAACGAGCTCAGGCGGTTTTATGTTTTACAGACTAAAGGGCTGATTCATGTTACAAAGGCAGGGTCAGGCAAATTGAGCCCGAGGTGCGAGTATGAGTAGAGGAACCGTGGTATTTCTGATCCGGGCCGCCTTGGGGCTGGCCGGCGGCTGGCTATTGGCCCGCTTCTTTTTGAAAAGCGATTCCTGGATCGTAGTTCTGGCCCTGGCCGCCCTGGTGGTGATAGCGGCCTATCTGTCCGAGGCCTGGCGCAGCCGCAAGCAAGGATAGAGCCGTTCACCCCCTGAAGGGCCCGGCTGCCAAGCCGGTCCCCTGATCCGGCATCAGCCCATCTGATCCGCCACCGCCCGGGCCATCTCCATGGTGCTGAGGCTTCCCCCCAAATCGGCTGTGGTCTGTCTCTGGACCAGGCAGGCGTCCAGGGCGGCCTCCATCCCTTTGGCCGCCTCAATCTCTCCCAGGTGCCTGAGGAGCATGGCCCCGCAGAGGATGGCCGCCGAGGGGTTGGCCTTGCCCTGCCCGGCGATATCCGGGGCGGTGCCGTGCACCGGCTCGAACAGGGCGTGATCGTCGCCCAGATTGGCGCTGGGGCACATGCCCAAGCCGCCGATAAGCCCGGCGGCCAGGTCGCTGATGATGTCGCCGAACATGTTGGTGGTCACGATCACGGAGAAGTCCTGGGGGCGCTGCACCATATGCATGGCCATGGAATCGATGAGAACTTCCTCGTAGGCTATATCGGGAAACTCGCCGGCCGCCCGGCGGCAGCAGTCCAAAAACAGGCCTTCGGTCTTGGGCAATACATTCACCTTGTGGGCGGCGGAGACCTTATTGCGGCCCTGCTCCTGGGCGTATTGAAAGGCATAGCGGGCGATGCGCAGGCTGGCCGCTTCGGTGATGCGGCGGGTGGCCAGGGCCAACCCCGGTTCCGGGGTCTCCTCCAGGCCCAGGTAGAGGCCTTCGCTGTTTTCACGAACCACTACCAGGTCGGTCCCCTGGTGAAGGCAATCCACCCCTGAGTAGCAGCGGGATGGGCGCAGGTTGACCCAGGTGCTCAGCTCCTGCCTCAGGCGTATGATCACCTGGGCGGCGCAGGCGCCGGCCGCCCCGAAGATAACCGCCTTGGCCTTGCGGGCGGCCTCCAGGGTTTCCTGGGGCAGGGCCTCGCCGGTGCGGGCCAAACAGTCGTCTCCGGCGTCATAGGTGCTGAATGCGAAATCCACTCCCGTGGCCTTGAGGACCTCGATTTCGGCTTCAACCACTTCAGGGCCGATACCGTCGCCCGGAATAACCGCAATGTCGTAACTCATGACAGGGTCCGCATCCTTTCTAGCTGCCTAGCCTGGTTGAGCGAGGTGCTGAGCAGGTTCCATCGCCGGGAGCATACCCCCAGCGCCGGTCTAGCTTATACCATCAATTTCCGTCTATGTCCCCTAAGGCCAAAAGCCGGGACGTTTTGTTTGTTCCTCAGCAGCCATCGCCGCCAAGGCGTTTTTCCATAACCAGGCTGTCCATGCCCGTGTCTTGGTTCAGCTTGAATACTGCCTTCTTCAGCACCCGGTATCCGTGAGAACGGTAGAACGGCTCTGCATTCAAAGAGGCATCCAGCCTTAGGGCAATCGTGCCCAAGGCCCGGGCCTGGGCTTCCAGCTGGCCCAGAATCAGGGAGCCTATCCCTTTCCTTTGGTGGGCCGGGTGAACGTAGACCGCCCTGATGTATCCCCCGCCCAACACGCCGAAACCGGCTATTTCTCCCAGGGACTCGGCCACCAGGAAAATGATCTCCGCTTGCTTAAGGCCGTTGTTGATTGCCTCCACTGTTACATTGCCGGCCCAGGCTTGCAGAACCTCTTCCTGGTAGTGCCCTCCGGCCAGGGCCTCTACAGCCCCATGGTGGGCCCGGCATATGCCTTCAGCGTCATCCGGCCGCGCCGGCCGGATATGTACACCGGCGCCGCCCTTGCTCTCAGCCATGGAATCCCCGCCTTTCAGTGGTGGTTGTTGTTGGCCCGGCGGCGGATCAGATGGTTGGTGGCGGTGAGCAGGGCGTCCACGCTGGCCACCACTATGTCGGCATGGGCGGCGTCGGCCATGGCCTTGAGCCCGTTTTCATCTTCTATCGTGACCGAGACCCTGACGGTGGCGTGGGAGCCGCCGGTGATGGCGTCCACGTGAAACTCGGCGATCTCTATGCGCAGCTGATCCTCCACCATGCGCTGCACCGCCTTGAAGGCGGCATCCACCGGGCCCACGCCCACCTGGGCCTCCACCCTTTCCACACCGTTTACCTTGGCCTGGATGCTGGCGGTGGGTGAAACCTTGTCGCCGGTGGTGACCACCACCTGCTCCAGCACAATGGAGCGCAGGTCAGCGGGCACCTTTTGCATAACGGTTTCAGCCATGGCGTAGAGATCGGTGTTGGTGATCTGTTTGCCCTTGGCCGCCACCGCCTTGACCCGCTGCATGATCTCGGTCAGTTCGTCAGGGGTGGGCTCCAGGCCGGCTTCCTTGAGGGCTTCGGCCACGCCGTGGCGGCCGGCGTGCTTGCCTACCACCAGGCGGCGGCGGTGCCCCACCATCTCCGGGGTCATCACCCCGGGCTCGAAGGTGCGCTTATCGCGGGCTATGCCGGCGGAGTGGATGCCGCTTTCATGGGCAAAGGCGTTTCTTCCCACTACCGGCTTGTTGGGGGGTACGGCGATGCCGGAGATCCTCTCCACCAGACGCGAGATTTCGTAAAACTTTTCGGTGACAAGCCCGCAGTCCAGCCCGTACAGGACATTAAGGGCCATGGCCACCTCCTCCAATGAGGCGTTACCCGCCCGCTCGCCCAGGCCGTTGATACACACCTGGGCCATGTCCGCGCCGGCCAGCACCCCGGAGATGGTGTTGGCGGCGGCCAGGCCGAAGTCGTCGTGGCAGTGTATGGAGACCGGGATGCTCATCGCCTTGGTCACTTGCGAGACCATGCCTGCGATGGACTCGGGCGTTCCCACGCCCACGGTATCGGTAAGGCCGATCCAGTCCGCGCCCGCCTTTTGGGCGGCGTCGCATACCTCCAACAAGAACCCGGGCTCAGTGCGGGTGGCGTCCATGGGCGTAAACATGGCCAGAACCCCGGCATCCTTGACCCGCTTGATCGAGTCCAAAGTGGCGGTCAACACCTCCTCGGGGCTGGAGTTCATGGATTTTTGCATCTGAATTTCGCTGGTGGAGCAGATCAGATCCACCATTCCCACATCGGCCTTGAGGGCGGCGTCTATATCAGCCTCGACCACCCGGGCCGCCCCGCACACCGTGGCCGAAACCTCGGAGGCGATGGTGCGCACCGCTTGTTGCTCCTCCTCTGAGTTCACCGGAAAACCGGCTTCGATCACCGACACCCCTAGCTGATCCAGCTTGCGGGCTATCTCCAGTTTGTTGTTGTTGGTGAAGGCCAGGCGGGGCATCTGCTCGCCGTCGCGCAGGGTGGTGTCGAAAATTTTCACGTTTCGCTTTTTAGTCACGGTTGCACCTTCTTTACAGCGGTCCGGCGCCAATATAAAGCCAGGCCGCAGTATACGTTCCTGAAGAAATAGCTATTTTTGGCTTGAGGCTGTTTTCGCCCTTACAGGGCCATCGGAGGCGGCCCTATAAGGGCCAAATAATGAGGATGCCGGGGATGGATATGAGGTAAGAGAGAGACCGCAGGTCCGCTGGAAAGCTTGACGGTTTTCGGTGGCAGCGAGGCGCTGCTTTCTGTTCAACACGTTTCATGGAAACACCTCCATCCGGCGTTCATGGACTGTGGTTATCACGCAAATGGGAGTTTGTCAACTTGGGCGGCAAGCCCAGAGGGAGAACCAGGTGCTCTCAGACTGACGCCGCTTGTGTATGCGGTATCCCCTCATAGTCAGCATATCCTCCAAAAAACCCACCTGGCTGCGGGTCAGTCCGCTTAAGATCAGGTCTTTTTTCCCGGCCAGGCGGTCTTTTTGGGACCATAGGTCCTTATGCGCCTCCAGGTGCAGGTTGGCCAGGACCAACTCAGCGGGCCGGCCCAGATATTCATGGGCCGGGCCTTCGGCCACATCCACATGCAATTGGTTTAGTTCGGCGTTGCGGCGGGTGGTGCTTACGCAGAGGGGGTTGAGGTCCACGGCCAAGACCGACTCCGCTCCCAAGACCGCCGCGGCCAAAGCCAGGATGCCGGTGCCGCAGCCCAGGTCCAGCACCCGCCCCAGGGGTCCCAGTTCGGCCCTTTGCAGCAGCAGCTCCAGGCTGTGACGGGTGGTGGGGTGCAGCCCGCTGCCAAAAACCAGGCCCGGGTCCAGGCGGATCACCTTTTGTCCGGGCCGGGGGGTGTACTCTTGCCATGCCGGCACCACGGCCAGGCCTTCAAACTCCAGAGGGTTAAACTCGATTCCGCCCTGCCACTGCTCATAGGTCAGGTGGTGGTGCTCCCTCAGGGTCAGCCGTCTGTCCGCGGCCAGGATCTTGGCAATTTCCTCCGTGGCGGGGCGTGAGAAAAACAGAAAGCTGGTGCCGCCCTCCAGCCACAGGCCCAGATAACCCTTGCCCAGGCCGGCGGCCTGGGGGCGGGCATCCCCGAGCAGCTCATAGATGTATAGCTGATCATATGGCGGCTGAGCCATTGGCATAAAAAATCAGGAGCCTCTCACTTTGAGGCCCCTTGATCCTTGGCATGGGACTGCGCGGTCAGCCCTAAAAGCGGAAATCAAGACTCCAGTACGAAGATGACCTCCAGGCGCACCCGGTATTCAGCGAGATGGTTGTCAAGCACAGCCACGCGCTGCTCAATAACCCTGATTCCGGTGATGCCCCGCAAGGTGCGGGAGGCCCTTTCAAAGCCCACCTTTATGGCGTCGTCAAAGCTTACCGGCGAGGCCGCGATAATATCTGTAACCCGGGCAACACGTTTACTTCCCATGGATCTCCTCCTCAGGCGCAGAACTCTAAAACAACGCGAGGTTTCACTCGCTCTGCAGGGTCAAGAGCTTGGTTTTCCCCAGGCCGGTATTAGACCCGGTCAGTTCTCCAGAATGAAGATGACCTCCAGGCGCACCCGGTACTCGGCGATCTGGTTGTCATCCACAGCGATGCGTTGTTCAATGATCTTCATGCCGGTGATGCCGCGCAGCGTGCTGGTAGCCCTTTCGAAGCCCACCTTGATGGCGTCATCAAAGCTTACCGGCGAGGCCGCGATAATGTCTGTAACTCTTGCGACACGTTTTTCGGCCATGATTTACCTCCTTAGGTTTGACCTAGGCAGGGGTATGAACTAACTTCAGCGCTTCACCGCCTCCGGAGCCTGGCTGGTCCGGAGCCGGGTATGGGACCTGGTTAACTTTCCAGTACGAAGATGACCTCCAGACGCACCCGGTACTCGGCGATCTGGTTGTCATCCACAGCGATGCGTTGTTCAATGATCTTCATGCCGGTGATGCCGCGCAGCGTGCGGGTGGCCCGTTCAAAACCTACTTTGATGGCGTCGTCAAAGCTTACCGGCGAGGCCGCGATGATGTCTGTAACCCTTGCGACACGTTTTTCGGCCATTTACTTCCTCCTTGTGCAAACTGTCACTAATAGCCGTACTCAACCGTTCCGGCGTTTGGATACTGAGCCAGTTAGGTTCTGGCGTGTACGGCAATTTAACGATATTTTTATTTGGAATCAAGGCTAACATACGCTCTTTTAACTCGGCAAGGGTAAAAGCACACATGCTTTTCCCGGCCATGGAATCCGGCTATAACACCAGAGTAAAAGCACCTTTTAGCTTGACACAGTAAGCCACTAGGTTTAAAAGAGCCGGGTAGTCCCAAAGCGGTTAGAGCTTTGCTGCCCTTAAATAGGCTTAGGTGGTGGCAGGGCCGGTTAGGGACGGGGATTTATGCTGCAAAGGCCCCCCCGTGCAGTTTGGGATCATGTGATTTTGGTCACCCAGTTGGGATTGACCTTCGCCGGTTCCGTGCTTTTATGTTTTGCCATCGGTTATTGGCTTGATCGGTGGCTGGGGACCAAGGGGCTTTTTATAACCGTCTTCATACTGCTGGGGATCGCTGGCGGTGGTTATACAGCCTACCGCCAGATCATGTCACTGGACCATAGCAACGGCCAAAACGGCCGGAGCCAGGAAGCGGAAAACCCACCCCAGGGAGAACCATAGCTCCCGGGAGGGGATAACTTCTGCTCAAGGTCCCGGGCTTGTCCGGGCTAGCTTCCCGGTGCCGGCCAGGAGAAGAGAGTAGTTTATTCGGTGGCAGACGTAGCGAACCCACAGACACAGACTGAGGAAGGCCTGGAGGCCTTGGTCAAATCCACCCTTCGCGTCAGCTTGGCCATTACCCTGGCCATATCCTTGGCGCTTTTGGGGTTGGGTCTGACAACCTGGGCCAAAGGCCTTGCTCTAGGGGGCATAGCCTCGGCCTTGAATTTTTTCCTCATGGCCCGCCTTTTACCCCGCAGTATTGATCCCCGGCGCCGACGGGCGGAAGGCTTCAGCCTCCTCTCGATTGCACTTCGTTTCAGCGTGATGGGTGCCGCCCTAGCCTTGGCCCTTGTTTTTCCCCGGCAGATTGCCGTAGCCGCCTGCGCCTTGGGACTTTTTATGGTGCAGTTCTGCCTGGTTTTTAACCAGCTGATTGGCAAGAGGCCGACGGCCAAAGCCTAAAGGGAGATCGTCACAAGGTGGAAGATCTAACCAAGGTTCCCAAATGGGTCTTGGAGATAGCTGGCTACAGCCTGGAGTTCAACTCCGAGACCCTGATTATGTCTTGGATCGTGATGGCCGTCATCATCCTTTTCGGGATATTGGCCACACGTAAAATATCAATTATACCAGGACCATATCAGACGTTGGCCGAAGTGATGGTGGTAGCCTTCGAGGGGCTGGTAAACGACGCCCTGGATGAGGGCAACCGGCATTATTTCCCCG
>JASFOZ010000120.1:0-9681 GCA_050116255.1 Desulfarculaceae bacterium | reverse complement strand
CAGTTACCCCGCGTCAACCGGGCCACGGCAGCGCTTAACATGCCCCCAAACCAGGCAAAGGGGCGCACCAGGCACAGAAAAAATAAAAGGCCCATTAGCTCCGGACTGCTTTGCGCCGCCGACTTTAGAAAGCGGCGGTTCAGGGGATAAAAAAGCAAAAGGCATATAGCGGCCAGGCTGAGGCCGCGTTCAGGCGATTGCGTCAGTGCGTAAAACAATAGGCCTAAAAACAAAAGCACCAATAAGGACTGCCAATTGGGATTGGCGTCAGCGGGAGAGGCCTTGAGGCCGGCCCGGCGCCGCTGAAGCAGGTCCCCAAACCTGATCCGGCCCTGCTGGAACTGGTAGGCGAGCCAATCAGGCCAGGTCTGGGGCATATGCCTTTGAGCGTAAAGGGTGGGGTTAAAAACCACCACTCCTGGCCTGGCCGCCAGGCGCAGGCAAAGGTCCAGGTCTGTTTCAGCGTATGCAGACAGGCCTTGACACCCGCCCACACCCAGAAACTCCCGGCGGCGGAAGGCGGCGCAGGCCAGGGAGGGGCAGGGCGGTGTTTCAGTCTCCATGGCCGATTGATAAAAGGACATCTCCAGCCCTGCTGCCTGGGCCAGGGACTTGGTGCTGGGCAAGGGGCGCAGGCTTCCGGCCAGGGCCATGGTTTGGGGATCGGAAAAATGGTGCTGGATTTTAGAGACCAGGTCTACGGGTTGCAGGTAGCCGGCCTTGCTGAAGTAGAGTATTTGGCCCCTGGCCTGCTGCGCCCCCCGGTTGCAGGCTGCGGTCCGGTCCAGGAAGGGTTCGGTCAGAATGCGGCTGGGCAAAGGCAGGTTTTGGATCTCTATCTGCAAGCGGGTTTTGGTCTCCTGGCCGGCGCCGTTGTCAATGAGGAGCAGTTCCGTTCCCTGGGCCTTGAGCCCCCTTAGTGAGGATATACAGGGGCCGGTTAATATCTCAGGGCCGCCAAAGGGGATTATAATGCTCAGCCAGCAATCGGAACCAGAAGGCAAGCCAAATACTCCTAATCTTACGCGCTTGTTGTGGCCTTAACCTATCAGGATCGCAGCCCGCGCACAAGGAGGCTTAATCTGCGCCTGAGTTGACACTGGGCTGCGGCCATGTAATGTTTGAGCGTCTTTATGCGCCTGCGATCAGGGCGCCCCACAAGATCATCATCGCAACCATCTCAGGGGCGGACCGAATATGAATCAGACCTCATGGAAGCACAAGCTTTTGATTGTCGGTCTGATGACCGTGCTGGCCCTTATCATGACCTGGCCTTTGGCGCAAAGGCCGGCCACCACTGTAAATGACTACGGAGACCCCCTGCTGAACGCCTGGATTCTGTGGTGGGACGTCAAGGCCCTGACCACTCCGGGGCTGTCCTTGTTCAACGCCCCCATTTTCTACCCCTCGCCCTTGACCCTGGCCTATTCCGAGCACCTGCTGGTGAGCGCCTTGACCGTGTCGCCGCTTCTACTCTGGGGCGCTGACGCCGTATTGGCCTACAACGTGATGTTTCTTTTGTCATTTATCATCGCCGGACTGGGAGGCTATTTGTTGGGGTATGAACTGACCGGCTCCCGCAGCGCCGCCCTGGTGGCTGGGATCGGCTTTGGCTTTGCCCCTTTCCGTTTCGGCCATCTGGGGCATCTGCAGATTCTCACCGCCCACTTTATGCCCCTGGTCATGCTTTATCTGCACCGCTGGGCAAGGCGGCCCACCTGGCCCCTTACCCTGGCCTGGGGCCTGTTTTGGCTGTTGCAGGTGCTTTCCTGCGGATACCATGGCCTGTTCATTTCCCTGGCCGTGGGCCTCTTCCTGGTCTTCTACGGCTGGCGCCGGGCCTGGTGGCGGGTGCCCCGGCGCTGGTTACAGGTGGGGCTGGTGGCCGTGCTGTTGGCGGTTTTGGTGATTCCTTTTTATCTGCCCTACCGCCAGGTGCAAAGTGATCTCGGCTTTAAGCGCAGCCTGGGACAAGCGGCTGCCTTTTCGGCCCGGCCCCAATATTATTTGGCGGCCCCTCCGGCCAACAATATCTACGGCAAACTGACCAGCACTTTCCGGGGCCCTGAGGGTGAGCTTTTCTTGGGGCTCACGCTCACGGCATTGGTGGCGCTGGCCTTGCTTGGCAGGGTTCGCAGGCACCGCCCCCAGGCCTTGGCACAGGCTGATGACACACAAGGTTCGCAGAACGATCCCCAGGCGCTGTGGTTTTATCTGCTTTTGGCCCTGTTTGCGGTCTGGGCCTCCTTGGGTCCGCAGTATGGGCTCTATTCGGCGCTCTATCGCCTGATACCCGGGTTTGACGCCATCCGGGTGCCGTCCCGCATGGTGGTGCTGGTCACCCTGGCCTGGGCGGCGCTGGCCGCCCTGGGAGTCAAGCGGCTCCAAGACCTCCTAGGTTCCCAAAGCTGGATAAAAAAGATTTTGGGCCCTGGCCTGGCCCTGTTGATACTGGCGGAGAGCTGTTCAATCCCCATACCCTGGGCCCATATCTGGGATAAGACCCCGGAGGTCTATCAGTGGCTGGCCCGGCAGCCTGCCGGGACCATAGTGATGGAGGTGCCCACCCTGGGACACCGGGGCGACCATGCCCGGGACGCCCGCTACTTGTATTGGTCAACCAAGCACGGCCAGACCTTGGTGAACGGCTATTCCGGATTTTTCCCGCCCGGCTATCTGGACCTGGCCAAAAGGGCGGCGCGGCTTCCCGCCCCCGAGGTGGTGGAGGAGTTGGGCAGCAAAAAGGTCAAGTATTTGGTTTTGCATTTAAAGGAATATCCCCGCTCCCAGGGCAAAAGGCTGTTGGAGCAGTATCAGAAGAACTCTAAATTAAAGCTGGTATTCAACACCACCTGGGACTATGTATTTGAGATACTTGCCGGGTGTGATTGTAAAAACAGATAATTAGTAAAGAAGGCTTTGACCTTGACAATCTGCGCCGCTCAAGTAGCCTAGGCCCCAAAAAAGAAAAGCCAAAGATATAACCGGGGATATCCTGGTTGATAAAAACAATCCGCACTGAGGGGTGGCCATGCTCCTAACCATAGTAATGCCCGTTTATAATGAAGAGCAGTTTTTAGAGGAAATAATCAAACGGGTGCAGGCAGTAGACCTGGGCGACATCGAACGGGAACTGGTCACCATTGACGACTGCTCCACTGATAACAGTCTCCAGATATTGACCGCCCTGGAGGGGAAAGACAGCCTCAATCCCCAGGCCAAGCCCTTTGAGCGTCCCATCCGGGTCCTGCGCCATGAGGTCAATCAGGGCAAAGGCGCCGCCCTGCGCACTGGTTTCGCCGCCGCCCAAGGCGACCTAATCCTCATTCAAGACGCGGACCTGGAGTACGATCCTGAAGACTACCACAAGCTGATAAATCCTTTGCTCAAGGGCAAGGCGGAAGTAGTCTACGGCTCCCGCTTCACCGGCGAGCGGCGCAACATGTTCTTTCACCACTGGCTGGGGAACAAGTTTCTGACCTTGATCACCAACATCCTGTTCAATACCACCCTGAGCGATATGGAGACCTGTTACAAGCTCTTCACCCGCCGGGCCCTGGACGGCATCACCATCAGGAGCGACCGCTTTAATTTCGAGCCTGAAATCACCGCCAAGGTTCTGAAAAAGGGAATCCGCATCTACGAGGTGCCCATCAGCTATACCGGCCGGGAGTTTGAAGAGGGCAAAAAGATCACCTGGCGGGACGGCCTGGTGGCCCTATGGTGCCTTTTCAAGTTCCGCTTCACTGATTAGGCGCCGCCTCAACCCATGTGGAAACATTACCTGATCGGCATTGCCATTAGCCTGGTCGCGGCTTGGTTCTTTTTGCGGGCCGTGCCCTTGGAGGAAATGGGCCAGGCCTTGACCGAGATGGACCTGGTCTACCTGGTCCCTGCCACGCTTATCTATATCCTGTCTTATGTGGTCAGGGCCTGGCGCTGGCATTACCTGATGCGCCCGGTGGCCAGGGTTAAGCTCCATCCCTTGTTCTCCGCCTTGATGGTGGGATTTTTGGGCAATAATATCTTGCCCGCCCACTTGGGCGAGGTGGTGAGGGCCTATGTCCTGGGGCGTTCTCAGGGAGTCAGCAAGTCGGCCACCTTCGCTACCGTGGTTATGGAGAGGGTCTACGACGGCTTGACCGTGCTGCTTTTATTGGTGGTGGTGCTGGTGTTCATGGATCTGCCCCAAGGGCCGGTGGAAGGCAGCCTCATCACCCTGCAGGGCCTGCGCACCGCCGGCTGGCTGGGCCTGATTTTGTTCGCGGGGTTGATGATCCTGTTGCAGGCCTTCCGCTGGCAGAGGCAGCGGACCTTGGCCCTGCTGGGGTTTTTATTTAAACCAGTGCCCAGCCGCTTTAGGGACAAGCTTTTAGAGGCGGCCGGTTCTTTTTCCCAAGGCCTGGCCCTGGCCAAGGCCTCTGACCTCATATTTATAGGCATATACTCCTTGATCACCTGGGCCTTGCTGGGTCTTTGGGCCTGGAGCCTTTTTCCGGCCTTTGGCCTTGACCTGAGCCCCATGGCCGGCGTGCTTATGGAGGTGGTCCTGGCCCTGGCCCTTTTGATCCCCTCGGCCCCGGCCTTTGTGGGGACCTTTCATCTGGCCGCGGCAGCCACCCTGGCCTTTATGGGGGCCTCCGCCGGTGTGGCTGGCAGCTACTCCATGGTGCTATGGCTGGTCCATTTTATAACCACCAGCGCCATCGGCCTTTTTTATCTTTGGCGTCAAGGTCTGGGATGGTCCGCTCTGAGCGGCCAAAATCGGGATTAGCCGCCTCAGGCGTCATTTCCCTTCAGGCTCAACCCCAGTTAGCTTCTTGACACCCGCTTAAGGCGGCTTTACTATTTGAAAAATTGTGACCGAGGGTTTCGGTGCCAGCTGAAGGCATAGACCAAGAACAATTGTTCGAGCAGGTCAAGTCTGAGTTCACCAGGCGGGGGCTGTTGCGCCGGCAGCTGCGTTTGCAGATCAAAGGCAAGATCTACAGCGTCCGTTGTGATGAAGACTGCTTCACCATATACCGGATCAATCACGCCTCTCACCTTCCTCCCGGCCTGCCGGGTTGGATGGTGCTTTCGCTGACGCCGCATGATTGTTTTTGCCTGGACCGGGAAGATTCCGCGGAAAGCGGATTCCGGGCGGGGCTGGTACCCCAGGCCCGGGCCTGGGCAAAAGAAATCATGTCCTGGCTGGACCAAAACCCCGATTAAATCTGAAATCGAGGTGCATCATTGAAGTTGTTGGTATCAGGGTCATTGGCCTACGATCGAATCATGAACTTTGAGGGCCGCTTTTCCGATCATATCCTTCCTGACAAGATCCATGTGTTGAATGTTTCCTTCAACGTAAACGGGCTCCAGGAGAAGCTGGGCGGCACTGCCGGCAACATAGCCTACGGCCTGGCCCAGTTGGGGGAAAACCCATCAGTATTGGCCTGTGTGGGCAAGGACGGGCAGCGTTATCTGGAGTGGCTCAAACAACACGGCATAGACACCGGCTGCATTCAGACCGTGGAGGATGAGTACACCGCTGGTTGCTATATAACCACCGACCTTTCCGATAACCAGATCGCCGGATTCAACCCCGGGGCCATGAACCGCCCCTGCGGTTTCGACTTCTCCACCTGCGACCCGGGCGGCTCCCTGGCCATAGTGGCGGCGGGCAACCCGGAGGACATGGCCGGATTTCCGGGAATGTTTCGGGAAAGGGGTATTGACTTTATTTACGACCCCGGCCAGGCCCTTAATTTTTTGCAGGGGCCGCAGCTATTGGACAGTCTGACCGGAGCCCGCATTTTGATCTCCAATGACTACGAGCTGGAGATCATCATGCATAAAACCGGCCTGAACCGGGAGGCGCTTCTGGACAAGGTCCAGACCATCATCACCACCAAGGGTGAACAGGGTTCGGTCCTGCTGGAAAAAGAGCGCCAGGTTGGTATACCGGCGGCGCCGGCCGCGACGGTGAAGGACCCCACCGGCGCCGGCGATGCCTATCGTTCCGGGATCATGAAAGGCATGACCCAGGGGCTGGACCTGGCCCAGGCCTGCCTCTGGGGTGCGGCCTTGTCTTCATTCGCCGTGGCCTGCTATGGAACCCAGGAGTACGCGGTGACTGAGCAGGAATTCAATGAGCGCCTGGACCAGGTGAAACAAATGGTTTCCTGGGCGTGATGCCGGCGCTTTTAGAGAGGTTGGACCTTTATGCAGACCGAGCCCGGTGACCTGGTTCTGATCCATCACCGCGATAAGGCGGTGGGCTTTGCCCGGGTGGAGGAGATCATAGCCGATGTCAAGCCGGGCTGGTGGCAGATACGTCTGCTGCTTCTGCAGGTTCCCCTGCAGCTTGTGACCTGGATTTTACGCGAGGAATACATCGACGGAGGCCAATTCACCATGAACGGCGAGCCCATGCGCCTGGAACTGCAGCCCCGGCTGGGGGCCATGGAACCGCCCCCGCCTCCTGATCCCGGCACGGAAGATAAAGGTGAAGATGAAGACGGCGGGACATCTTCAAAAGGCAAGGCAAAGGTGGTCAGCCTTAACAAGCGCAGGCGT
Organism: Desulfarculaceae bacterium; assembly: GCA_050116255.1. GTDB lineage: Bacteria > Desulfobacterota > Desulfarculia > Desulfarculales > Desulfarculaceae > JASFOZ01. Next base: position 3,120 of record JASFOZ010000120.1, on the reverse strand, counting down.
TCACGGTGACCCAGCCCGCCAGCCACCCCCTGGACTCTTTCCGGTTTCATATCGACCTCAGGCCCAGGTTTTCCGATCTCGATGGCTTCGGCCATGTGAATAACGCCAATTACTTTACCTATTTTGAAGAGGGGCGGGTGGCCTACGCCTACAAACTGGGCGTATTCCTGCTCCAAGACTCGCCCATATCCTTTGTGATACAAGAGGCCAGCTGCCGCTTCTTATTGCCGCTCTTGCATCATCACCGGTTTCAGGTTTATTTGCGCGCCGCCGACTGGGAGGCCAAACGGTTTTCTTTTTATTATGCCCTTTGGCTGCCTAAGGAAGAGGCCTTGGCCGCCACCGGCCACAGCATAGCCGTGGCCTATGACTTTAAAAAGAAACAGACGGCCCTGATTCCGGATGAGTATCTACAGAAAATGAAGAGGTTCGAACAGGCGGATGAAAAATGAACCCATGGCTGAGGCCCGGGCCTTGGCTGACTTGATCAATAAGAGCCGCAGCCTGGTGGTATTCACCGGCGCGGGCATGTCCACGGAAAGCGGCATACCTGATTACCGTTCCCCAGGGGGGTTATGGACCAAACGCCAGGCCCCGCTGTATCAGGATTTCATGGGCAGCGCCCAGGCCCGCCGGGATTATTGGCTTTTTTACCAGGAATTTTTTCCTGCCTTTGTCCAGGCCCGCCCCCACCCCGGGCACCTGGCCCTGGGCAGTTTGTTCGCCAGAGGCCGGTTGACTGCGGTGATCACCCAGAACATTGACGGGTTGCACGCAGCCGGAGGGGTGAACCCTGAGTATGTCCTGGAGCTGCATGGCAATGTCTTTCAAACCGGTTGCGTGGAATGTGGCAGGCATCAGGAAGAGACCGCCTCGGTCTTGTCCCGGTTTTTAGAGGGCGAGCATGATCCCGGCTGCCCTCTTTGCGGCGGCCCCTTGAAACCCCAGACCATATCCTTTGGCCAATCCTTGGATCAGGAGGTGCTGCAAAAGGCGGCTGATTATTGCAGCAAGGCTTATCTGCTCCTGGTGGTGGGGTCCTCGCTGGTGGTGACCCCGGCGGCAAGCCTGCCCCGCTTGACCTTGGCCGCGGGCGGCAAACTGGCGATTCTGAACAATCAACCCACACCCCTTGATGACGACGCAGCCCTGGTTCTAAGAGGGCAGGCGGGAACCCTGCTGCACGCTGCCCTGGATTTGATCGATTGAAAGGCGGGTCAACCTTGGATTATCTTATTCCGACTCCTTTAGCTCGCCGTTTTGGTCAAAGGGAAAATCACGGCCAGTGCGGTAGGCCATGGTTTGGGCCCGGGAGATGACCTTGCCGTCTTCTTGTTTTACCACAGCGTCATACAAGGCGGTCTTGCGAGTGGCGTTTATTTCCGAGACCTCGGCGATGATCCTTTGGCCGGGCTGGGCAGGGGCCAGGTAGTATATGTTGATCTGCAAGGCCACCGCCACGGTGCCCCAGGCATTGCAGGCCAGTTGAAAGGCCTCGTCCAGCAGCGAGAAAACAGCTCCTCCGTGAAGCATTCCGAATATATTGGTCATCTCAGGGCGGAAATCCATGGCTACCCGGGCCTGGCCTTCCTTGATTTCCAATACCTCCATGTCCAGCAGGCGGCGGAAGGGCTCCTTTTGGCTTCGCTTCCAAAGCAGGGATATGGGATCTTGACTCATGGCGCCCTCCAACTCTGGTGATAGCTATGATGATGGCTATAATGATGGCACAACATAGCATGAAGGAGCAGGCCCGGACATGTCGGAAATGAATCCCGCAGATATATTGGATCTGGAGATCACCGGCCTGGCCCCAGGCGGCAAAGGGCTGGCCCGGGCCCCGGACGGACGGGTTGTTTTTGTGCTGGGAGCCCTGCCCCAGGAAAGGGTGCGGGCCCGGGTGCAGACGGTGCGCAGCCATTATTTAGAGGCCGAGGCCACGGAGGTTTTGCAGGCCTGTACACAGCGGGTGCAGCCAAGATGCAGCCTATACCACGCTTGCGGAGGCTGCGACCTGATGCACCTGGAATATGGGGCCCAGGTGCTGGCCAAGGCGCAGTGGGTGGAGCAGGCCCTCAGCCGCCTGGAAGATACGCCCCGCGCCCACACCATAGGCTCAGAGGAATGCTGGGGCTGGCGCAATAGGGTTAGATTCCAGGTTATAGGTGATCAACTCGGTTTCTTCGCCCGTGGCAGCCATGAACTGGTGGTGGTGGATCATTGCCCAATCGCCGCCCCTGGCGTCAACCAGGTATTAAACTTGCTGCTAGACCGGCTAAAAAAGGCACCCATCCCTAATCCGGCCTGGATCGAGGTCTTGGCCGGCCCGGATGGTCCCGCCTTTATCACCCTGGGGTTTGACCATCAAACCGGCCCACCCCCAGAGGCTGTCAGTGATTGGCAGCAGTGGGCCAAGGAACATGACCTGGGCGGGGTGCGGTTTGTGAGTGGGTCCAGGAATAGGCGCTGGCAGCCTTCCAGGGAAAACGGGCTGGTGTATTTCCAAAAAGCAGGCCTTAAGATGCGGGCCTATCCCGGCATTTTTTGCCAAGCCAACTTTTCAACCAACCAGAGCCTGATAAATACGATCCTGGAGTCAGCAAACGGCAGGGGCAGGGCCTTGGAGCTTTATGCCGGTTCCGGAAACTTCAGCCTGCCCCTGGCCCAGGCGGGCTGGCAGGTTCTGGCCCTGGAAGGCCAGGCCCAGGCAGTGCAGGCCTGCCGCTTCCAGGCGCAGGTCAATAAACTTACCGATTCCCTGGAGGTGCGAAACCAGGCGGTGGGCCCGGGCCTAAAGCGCCTGGTCCAAGATCAACAGGCATTTGACCTGGTGGTATTGGATCCGCCCCGGGCCGGTGCCAAGGGCCTTATGCCTCAGATCGCCGCCCTTAACCCCAGGCGCGTGATCTATGTTTCCTGCCATCCTGCCGCCCTGGCCCGGGATGCAGCCCATCTTATCCGCGTTGGTTACGGTTTTAATTCCCTCACAATTGTGGACATGTTTCCCCACACCGCCCAGGTGGAAAGCGTGCTGGTGCTGGACAGAGAACAGGCTGATGAGTGAGAGGAAAAAACCGTTGATTTTTAGGTGCGGTTACAGATGCAGCCCCCATAGGTCAT
>JASFOZ010000119.1:0-9729 GCA_050116255.1 Desulfarculaceae bacterium | reverse complement strand
CCGGCAGCAACGTACTGGCCGAACACAATGCGGTGGTCAAAGACCTGCCCTCGGTGGAAACTTTAGGGTCAACCACGGTTATCTGCACGGACAAGACCGGCACCCTGACCAGAAACGAGATGACCGTACAATCGCTGTGGTTCAACGGCAAAAAGTACGAGGTCACCGGAATCGGCTACGAGCCCAAGGGGGAGGTGCGAGACGACCAGGGCAACAGCCTGGAGAAACAGCACATAGACCAGATAGAAGTGATCATGGATGCGGCCACCATGTCCTCCAATGCCGAAATACACGAGCCCGATGAAGAGCACTCCTCCTGGTACCCGGTGGGCGACCCCACCGAGGCGGCGCTGATAACCCTCTCCACCAAGCTGGGCACCCGCTCTCCCCAGGAAGATGAAGAGAATCCCGAGATGCAGGAGTTTTCCTTCAACTCCGAGCTTATGCGCATGAGTTCGGTGAGGCGGTTCGGAGACGAGGTTCGGCTGGCGGTCAAGGGCTCCACCGCCAGCATGCTCTCCGTCAGCTCTTTCATCTACAAAGACGGTGAGGAAAAGGCCCTTACTGAGGAAGATAAGGAAGAGATCACCGCCCTGAATGAAGAATACTCCCGCAACGGCATGCGGGTGCTGGCCATCGGTTGCCGCAATCTGGCTCCCCAGTCAGGTGAATACACCCGCGAAGAAGTGGAAAAGGAGGTGGTGTTCCTGGGACTGATGGCCATGATCGACCCGCCCAAAGAGGGAGTTCCCCAGGCCATTGCCGATGCCCAGAACGCCCACATCCGGGTGCTCATCCTCACCGGCGACCATCCCGAGACCGCCCAGGCCGTGGGCCGGGAGATCGGCCTGCCCGAACCGGGGGTCGAGACCCCGGTGATCACCGGCAGCGAACTCAAGGAGATGGCCGAAGACAAGCTGAAGGCGCTGTTGCAGGAAAAGCAGTCCATCATATTCGCCCGCGTGGACCCGGAAGACAAGCTGAACATCGTGAAGCTTTTGGAGGAGCAGGGCGAGATCGTGGCTGTCACCGGCGACGGCGTTAACGACGCCCCCGCCCTGAAAAGGGCCCATATAGGAGTGGCCATGGGGCTGAGGGGAAATGACGTTGCCAAAGAGGCCTCCCGGCTGGTGCTTTTGGATGACAATTTTTCCACCCTGTTTCACGCCATACGCGAAGGAAGGACCATATATAACAATCTTAGGAAAACCATCTTTGCCTCCCTGACCACCAACGTGGGCGAACTGGTGCTGGTCTTGTTAGGCCTGCTGGGAGCGGCCTTGTGGGGCTACCCCATACCCATATTGGCCGGCCAGATACTGGCCGTGGATCTGCTGGGGGAGATCGCCCCCCTGACCCTGCTTACCTTTGATCCCCCGGATAAAGACGTGATGACCAAAAGGCCCCGAAAACCCGATGAGTATATGCTGAACCTATGGGGCGGGATGGAGATAACCTTTTTGGGCATATTGATAGGCGGCCTGGCCTTTTTGAACTTTTTCCTGTTTATGCAGCGCGAAGGAATAAGCCTGACCGTGGACAGCGTGAGCACTATGGATTACTTCAAGGCCACCACCCTGAGTTATGCCACCATCGTGTTTTGCCAGTATTTCAATATCCTGGAGCGTAGGTCCGAGCGCATCTCTTTGTTCGGCGGCGAATTTTTCAGCAACCGTATACTGCTTTACTCCATTGCCGCCTCCGCCGGGGCGGTGTGCCTGGCAATCTACGGGCCTTACATAAGTGACTTTTTGAGCTTCGGCCCCATCACCCCGACTGACTGGCTGTTCATCTTTGGCGCCGTGGCCCTGTATATAGTGGTGTTCGAGGCGATCAAGTTCTTTAAGCGAGCCGGGGCCAAGGAGTCTGATTCCTAGCAGCCTGGGCAAGAGGGAGAGACTCTGTTCGGCGCTACGGAGATTGATTTGGCTTAGTCAGACACGCCTCGCAGACCTTCCAGGGAAAAGCGAGTGATGTGTTCCACTACGGTTTCCCGAACCTTTTCGTCAAAGGGCCGGTTCATCAAACCGCTCACCATGGCGCGGCCAAAGCAGAAATGGACCACCTGGGCGAAGATGCTGTAAACGCAGAGAAAGGCCTTTTCCGAGGATAATTGAGGCAACGACCTGTTTATCATGGCGGTCAGGCGCTGGAAGGTGGGCACGATCGCTTCCTGCAAAATAATACCCAAAGCTTCGCTGGGCTGGGCAAGCTCGCGTTGGATTATCTGCAGATGCAGCTCTCGCTCCTGGTCGTTGGCAAAACCCATCAAGAAAGCCCGCGCCGTGCCTTCCACGGCCTGTTCTATGGTGGCCTCGCCGCTGTCAACCAGGTCGTCCAGCGGCTTGATTATACGGCGCGCCCGGGGCACCCAACGCTCACGCACCACCGTCAGGTACAGATTTTTTTTGCCGCCGAAGTAGTAAGTTACTGCGGCCACGTTGGCGCCGGCCGCTGAGGTTATCTCACGCACGGTCACCGCGTCCGGGCCTTTTTGGCCGATCAAACGTTCGGCTTCATCCAAAAGACGTTCACGGGCATTGTCATTGTTTTTTTTGGGGGCTTTTTGCTTCAAGGGTACTCACTGCGGGCCTTGCCCGGAAAAAGACAGATATTACACATAGTTGTACGCTAATTGCGTGGGGCGGCAATAATCCAGGTAAAACGGGGTATAAGCTGGACATGTGTCTACATTCTAATCCCTTGTCTCTTTTATTCCCAGGCCAAAGCTAAGAGATAAGAAGAATCCCTAACTTTTTATGGGCATCCCAGGGCCCTGTCGGTGTGGATGGGCCCTGAGATGCCAGTCAGTGGCTAGTTTTGAAATGGTTGGAAGTATTCCTGGGTTCCCAGGCTTTGGGAGCCGGCCAATAGTGCCCCGTCCATAAACCAGAACATCACCTCCCAGTCGCCGTAATGACGCCAGTAGATGTCAGCTCTGCCGTCGCCGTTGAAGTCGCCGGTTCCCTTCAGCCGCCAGTCCAGGCCATAGCGGGTGTCCACGTCCTGCTTGGCCAACACCTGCGTTCCATTTAAGAACCATATCCTGAGCGCGCCGTCCTTCCGGTCACGCCAGAGCAGGTCGGCTATGCCGTCGCCGTCAAAATCAGCCGAGCCCCGGAACATCCACTGCTCGTAATCAATGTCCCCCAGGGAACCGCAGCCGGTGACGGTGTTGCCGTTCATGAACCAGAGGAATATCTGCTCTTGCACCGGCTCCAGCCAGAGGATGTCGGCCTTGCCGTCGCCGTTGAAGTCGCAAACGCAAAGCACTTCCCAGTTCAGGGTTTCTGCACATCGGGGCAGGTTTTCCGGGTCTGTTTGCTGGGCATAGAGATCAGCCCCGAGGTTCAGGGGCGGTTTGCCGGTCACCTCGTCCCCTCGCAACAGCCAAATGCTCAACTTGCCTGACAGCATCTCGCGCAGCAGCAGGTCGCCGTAGCCGTCGCCGTTGAAATCGCCGTAATGAACGGAAACATTGGCGCTGTCCAGCTTGCCCAATGGTTTTATGACCAAATCGCCGCTTTCCTGCGCCTGGGGTTGGTAAGACGTTTCCACCGGATCTCCTCCACCCACGATAACTAATTTTCCCACTGCGCCGGTATTATCCGTATAGATCAGGCTTGGAGCACCTTCGCCATAGGAAAACGACATGCTAGTACAGGTTTGGGGATCAAAATCGGTATCCGGGGACATATCTAAACGAACCGCGTGTCCATCCCCATACCTGATGACCAATGATTTCTTATCCGGGTCCCAAAAAATCATGTCCTCTGTACCGTCTTGATTTATATCCATCGCAAATCCCTTGTTGACCTCGGCTTTCTTGCCCACCACATAGCCGCTGGACGAAGAGCAGCCGCCATCGTTGCAGGCCTCGGTGCTGTAATAGTATTGAGTGCCGGGATCGCCGCTGGTGTCGGTGTAGCAGGCGCCCTTGGTGCCGCCCAGGAGGGTCTTGGGGCCATTGGGCGTATCCCCGCGGTAGATATTGGTCCAAGCCGTGTCGGCCGCCTTGTCCCAACAAAATGTAAAACCAGTAGACGATCCGCTGTAATCGGGGGAGGAGCCGCTGGGCAGGGGCTGGCCATTGGGTCCGATCATCTGGGGCGGGCTGGAGGGCGGCCGGGTGACCGGCCCTGGATCGGGGGTTGGGGTTGGGGTGGGCGTATTGTCCCCGCCCCCACCCGAGGACTGGCCGGTGAGCGCGAACATCTGGAGCAGGTTGGCGAGATATTGGGCCTCAAAACTATAGATGCCTTGAGAGACCTGCGCCAAATGGCCCATATTGGAGAAGGTGCCGGTCACTCCCCCCACAGCCGTCATGGCCTCAACCGTGTCGCCTCCATAGACACCACTTATAGTGCCAAGGGCGAAGTTGGCATTATTGATATCAGCTGTGCCATTGGCTCTTATTTGGTCCTGGTTGCCGCCACCCCGGTTGTCCCAGTGATAAGTGCTGCTATTGTCAAGGACCCAGGCTCCAGCCTGGAGCGTGCCGGCCGCACCGTTGGTGCCGGGATAAATGTCCGCGCCGTTGCAGGTGACAGTACCCCCGACCGAGCCGGTTCCGGATAGGGTTGTGCCGTTGTTGAACACCATGTTGGCGTTGGGAAAGGAACCGGTCAAATGGACCCCGCCATTATTCGCGGTAAAGAGGCCCACCATCTGATTGGTCGCGGTAAAATAGCGGGAGCCAATGCCGTCCGCCACGACATTGCCATTGCCTGAAATGTTACCGCTCCAGGTGACAGTGCCGCCGGTAGCCTCGTCAATGGTAAAGGTGCCGCCACCGCCGCCCAAGTTTACTTCTCCAGAGCCGGACAATGAACCGACGCTGCCGGAGTTGCCGTTCATGGCCAATTGCCCGCCTGAATTTACAGTTACATCCCCTGCGTCCATAGCGGCGCCATTGATATTTACCTCAGCGCCATTTGAAATCTGTACGCTGGGTTTGTTTGAAATGGCGGTATTGAAGGTGGTCCGGCCGTCATCAACGTATAAGCTACCTCCTCCCGAAATCGTATTAATATTAATTGTGCCGCCGGTGGTGAGATGATTGCCGTTGGTATTGACATTACCTATGGTAAGGGTACGGCCGCTGCCTACGGAAAAAACGCCATCTTGGCCAAGATTCACATCGCAAGTAAAGGTGAGATTGTGTGTAGCGCTGCCCAAGTCGATGACATCGACGTTCATGGAATTCCCCTGAATGTTGATGTCTCCGTCAGCATCGCCCACAACTATCAGAAGCCTCGGGTTGCCCGGCAGGTCGTTATTAACCACGCCATTGTGGCCCATATACTGAAAATGGAGAGTGTCTCCATCTTGAGGAGGATCTACGGCAGCAGTTTCAGCGGGTAGGACGACCCAATGAGCAGCATTATTCATGTTGTCGCCATCGTTACCCACCCATGCCAAATGGGCGGCGTGGGCCGGCGCGGTCAAACAGAATAATAAGATTAATATAAAAAGGCCGCTAAAGATGAAACCGGCCGGGCTGCGCCAAATAAATCGGCACTCTTTTCTACCTACACCGTGGATGTACATTTTGCTTCTCCTGGATAGGGGCAGGCCTCCCGAGGCTACCCAGAAAGATATTTTGCGGAAAATGGCGCCCACCATGGCCAGACACCATGGCCAGCCACGGCAGGCGTATTGTTCAAAACAAATTATCAAACAAGCGTTTGTTTTACAATATTCATTTTTAGACCGATGAGGAAACGGCATATCTGAAAAGCGAAAATTGCGGACAAAATCAGTGTGCGGTTTTCCCGGCTGCCGGCCCAGGGTATACAGTGTCTTTTGATTGCATATTAGTTAACTAAATTAATAAATATGCAAATAAATCTTGACACCCCGGCCCTTCTCGTGATTTGCTTTTTAAAGACTGCCGCTTTTTTACCGCTTAGGAGATATGCCGTGACCGGCAAAGAAGACCTGGCCAAGCGCATCGGGGCCCGCATCCGCGAGATCCGCCAGGAGAACGGCCTTAACCTCAAACAACTGGCCCAGGAGACGGAGATCTCCTCCCCCTTTCTTTCCCGGGTGGAGCGGGGATACACCATGCCATCCATACCCACCTTGCAGGCCATCGCCGATGTGTTGAGGGTGGACATAGAGTCATTGTTTAGAAAGCAAGGCGAAGAGGAACGCGGCTACACAATCTCCAGAAGCAAAAACCGGCGGACCGAGCTTTCCTTCCGGGGTCCCAACCGCAAGATCAATTACCAGGTCGAGCTCCTGGCCAAGGACATGGATAACCACTGGATGGACCCGGCCATTGTCACCACTTTGCCCAAGACCCAGGAAGAAAACGTGGAGCCTGCGGTTCATGGGGGCCAGGAATTTTGCTACGTGCTGGAAGGCGTCCTGGAGCTTTGTTTGGGGGAAAAGAAAATAATCATGCGCAAAGGGGATGCCGCCTATTACCTGGGGGACATTCCGCACAAGGCCGTCTCCTTGAGCAAGAGGCCGGCAAAAACCCTGAACGTCCACCTGATTCCCGGGCAGAGGTTCGGGACCTGGCAGACCGGAAAAAGAGCTGTTTCCAAGCAGGCACCCGTAAAAGTGAGCCGCAAGAAGAAGTGAACCCGTGGCTGCGGCCACGCGGGTCGAATAAGCGAGGTTTCTTTATAGTCTTAATCCTCAGTAATTAACGACTGCCTCAAGGGAAAGGGGGCCGAACAATGTCAACATGGAAACGGATGGGGATTATTTTACTGGGCGCAGCCTTTGTGGCCGGCGCAATAGCAGGACCGGCCATGGCCAAGACGCTCAAGATGGCCTTTATCGCACCTCCGCCGGTCTGGGGTCCGGTGGGGGACCGTTACGCCAAAGAGGTGGCTGCCTTGGCGCCGGGTTTGGAAATAAAGCTATTCGGCGGCGGCCAATTGGGGCCCCTGCCCAAGAACTTCGCTGAGGTCAAGATGGGCAAGCTGGATATGATGCTCTGCGACTCCGGCGTTCTCTCCTTACCCAAAGGCGGCGAAGGCTTTAACGTAATCTTCGCCCCCTATGCCTTTGACTCTCAGGCACACATACGCAAGTTTTTCAAATCCGGCCTGTTCAAGGAAATGATCGCCAAGACCGAGAAACAGGCGGGCTTCAAGTTTGTGGGCTGGGTGGGCGACCGTTCGCCCCGCTTGATAAGCACCAGCAATCGCAAAGTCATCAAGCCCAAGGACATGGATGGGTTGAAGCTCAGAGTGCCCATGGTCAAGACCATCATCGTCACCATGAAGGCCTGGGGCGCCACTCCCACTCCGCTTTCGGCGGCGGAGATGTACATGGCCATGAAACAAGGCGTGGTTGACGGCCAGGACAACGGCTTCGACGCCCTCTACGGGGCCAAGTACTATGAAGTCCAAAAGTACGTCAGCCCCATAAATTACATCCGCTCCGGCCTGGTTGCCCTGATCAGCCAGCGCACCTGGGCCAAACTTAGCTCTAAGGAAAAGGACGCCCTGCTTAAGGCCTGCGCACCCACCGACAAATGGGCCAGCAAGCGCAATGAACAGATCGTGGCCAAGTCCATAAAGGGCGTTCAGGAGAAGGGCATGATTATTCTGAAGCCTGATGTGGAGGCCTTTAAAACCACCGCCGCCCAGACCATCAAGAGCGAGCTGGACGGAAAGCTGTGGCCAGCCGGCCTCTATAACAAGGTACGGTCTCTCAAATGAAATAGCAGCGCCGGGGCCAAGGCGGGGAGCGGAACATGCAAAGAGCCCGGACGATCCTGGTTCGGATTCTGGAGCTGGCGGTGGGCGCAAGTTTCATGATCATCACTGCGGTGACCTTTGCCCAGGTGTTCTGCCGCTATGCCCTGAGCTTCTCCCTGTCCTGGTCCCATGAGCTGATGGTGCTCATCTTCATCTGGGTCATATGGCTATGCGTGCCCATCGGCCTGGAGAGGAAAGGGCATCTGGCGGTGACCATAGTCTTGGATCACTTGCCTGATAGATTGAAGGTTAAAACGGCCTGGGTCAATCTGGGGTTGTCCTTGTTTTTCTTTGTCCTGGTTTTTGTGCTCATCTTTCCGGTTATCGACGCCTTTGAGGGCATGAGCCTGCTGACTCTGCCCATTTCCATCTCCGCCCGCTACTACGCAGCAGCGGCGGGCAGCGGGTTGGCCATACTGGTGCTTTTGGCCCAGTTGTTATCACCTAAAGAGGAGGCCTAGATGGGAATCTGGCCCCTGCTGGTATTGGTTGTCGGTTTTCTGGCCTTCGCCCTCGTGGGCCTGCCTGTCTTTATCAGCATGGGCCTGGCCTCGGTTGTGTATTGCACTGTTTTTTGGGAGAGTGCCTCCTTCACCACCATCCCTGCGGAGATGGTGGAGTTTTTGAATAACTTCGCTTTTTTGGCCATTCCCTTTTTCTTCCTGGCCGGGGATTTGATGAACGCTGGGGGCATAACCCGGCGCCTGGTTAACTTCTCCACGGCGATCATCGGCCACATAAGGGGAGGACTCAGCCATGTCACCATCGTGGCCTCCATGATCTTCTCCGGCGTGTCGGGCTCAGCCGTGGCCGACGTCTCGGCGGTGGGTAGTGTGCTCATACCGGCCATGAAAGAGGAAGGCTATCCCGGATCCTATGCCGCCGCCGTCACCGCCGCCGCCGGCACCATCGGCCCGGTAATCCCGCCTTCCATCCCCTTGATCATCTACGGCCTGCTGACCGAGCAATCCATTGGCAGGCTTTTTTTGGCCGGGGCCATTCCCGGCGCCCTCATGGGGTTATATCTCATAGCCGCCTCCTATATCATCAGCAAGCGCCGGGGTTTTCCGGCCCGCCCCCGGGTGAGCCTCAAAACTATGCTTAAAACCACGGCCGATGCCGTCCTGGCCTTGATCATGCCTCTTATAATCGTGCTGGGCATCATCAGCGGCCTGGTTACGCCCACCGAGGCCGGAGCCCTGGCCGTGGCCTATGCCCTGGTGGTGGGGCTGTTTATCTATAAAGAGATCAAGTGGAAAGACCTTCTCGGCTGTTTCGCCCACTCCATGATCTCATCCGCCTATGTCATGGCCATCGTAGCCACAGCCGGCATATTCAGCTATCTGGTGGCCGAGATGCGGGCCGGGGAGGTGTTGGCTGAATTCTTCACCTCTATCAGCAGTTCCAAATGGTTTATCCTGTGCATCGTCAATGTCTTTTTCATCATCTGGGGCTGCATTTTGGAGCCCATGACCGCCCTGGTGGTGGTGGTGCCCATGCTCATGCCCCTGATTACATCGGTGGGGATCGACCCCATCCATTTCGGGGTGGTCATTGTCCTCAATCTGATGATTGCCCTGGTCACTCCGCCGGTGGGGGTGGTCCTCTACCTGGCCACCGCCCTTTCCGGTAACCATTTCCATGAGGTGGTAAGAGAGACCCCGCCCTTTTTAATCGCCCTGCTTTTGTGCTTGATATGCGTAACCTTCCTCCCTGACCTGAGTCTGTGGCTGCCGGCCATGCTGATGGCCCCCTGAAAAGGTGAGGATCATGGAGCTTCAGCAAAGGACAGCCCTCATAACCGGCTCCGGCCAGGGGATCGGCCGCGCCATTGCCAAACTCCTGGCCGGTCAGGGCGCCACGGTGATTATCAATGATGTGGATGAAGACATGGCCGGGCAGTGTGCCGGAGAGATAGAGGCTGCCGGCGGCAGGGCCTTGGTCCTGAACGCCGACGTTTCCCAACCCTCCCAGGTCCAGGCCATGGCATCCCAGGCCGAGGAGCGTG
>JASFOZ010000118.1:0-9752 GCA_050116255.1 Desulfarculaceae bacterium | reverse complement strand
CACCACGTCGTTTGACAATGCCTTGCCAACCCTCGGCGGTGTGATGCTCTTCAGAGGTCAAAAATGCATCCAGGACCGACAGGCGGTCGCCCACCCGTTCTACGCCCAGCTGGTGCAAAAGCCGCTCGAATTGCCGTTTTTCTTCTTCATGCAAGCTGTTATGAATCATGACCCTGCCTAATGAGGGTTCAAACCTAACACGCCGCAGGTTTTGTTGCAACTGAGTTTCAATTAAAATATGGTCACGCACGGACCCTTTGTCCACCCCCAAACCGCTTTGCAGGCCAATCGTTGAAAAATGGTGTTAAGGCACTGTTATCACGCGCCATAAATTTACTTGTCAAACCAAAATTTGATTTGGCTGGAGGTTGCCCCAACCGCTAAGGGATGTTAACGTTAACAATTAACTGCAGAAGAGAAGGCCATCAAATGCAAACCCAACTCGCTGATCAAAAATGGCATCTTTACTGGCAATCCGTGGTGAACACCATGGCCGAGGGCGTGTTCATCGTGGACACTGACGGAGCAATCGTTTATCTGAATCCGGCTGCCGAGCGCATCACCGGCTATTCCCAGAGTGACGTCCTGGGAAAGCCCTGCTCCTTGTTCGAGTCTGAAACCTGCCTGGCCTGCCGGGACCAGGACGGCGGACACGTATGCCAGCTTTTCGAGCAGGGCAGGGTCAGCAACCGGCGCTGCACCATCCGGCGCAAGGATGGGACTGTTGTGCATCTTTTAAAAAACGCCTCTGTTCTGCTGGACGAACACGGCCAGGTCATCGGCGGCGTGGAGACCATCACCGATGTAAGCGAACTGGTGGACAAAGACCACAAGATTAACGTCTTGCGCCGGGAGCTGGACCAAGAATATGACTTCGAAGGCCTGATTGGAACCTCCCGCCCCATGCGCAAGGTGTTCGAGCTTTTGCAGTCGGCCGCCGCCAGCACCGCGCCGGTGGTAATCCTGGGAGAAAGCGGCACTGGCAAGGAATTGGCCGCCGCTGCCATTCACCGGCGTTCGGCCCGGGCTAAGGGTCCGTTTATTAAGGTGAACTGTGCAGCCTTGAACGAAACCCTTTTGGAGAGCGAGCTCTTTGGTCACGAGAAAGGCGCCTTCACCGGCGCCGACCAGACCCGCAAAGGGCGGTTTGAGGCTGCTCACTCCGGGAGCCTGTTCCTGGATGAGGTTGGCGATATGCCCGCCCCGGTCCAGGTGAAGCTGTTGCGCGTGCTCCAGGAGGGGGAGATCGAGCGGGTGGGCTCGCACCGTCCCATCCCAGTGGACGTGCGCATAATCACCGCCACCAATCAGGACCTAGAGGCCCTCAAGGACCAAGGCCGCCTGCGCGACGATCTCTACTACCGCATCAACGTCATTCCCGTGTCTCTGCCCCCTTTGCGCCAACACCCTCAGGACATTCCTTTGCTGGCCCAGATCTTTGTGGAACGTACTGCCATACGCTCGGGCCGGGAAATATCCGGCTTCAGCCCCCAAGCCATGGAGCTTTTGATGTCCTATGAATGGCCGGGCAATGTGCGTGAATTGATAAACGTGGTGGAATACGGGTTTGTCACCTGCCCTCAGGGGCTTATCGAACCACGCCATCTTCCCCCCAGCCTGCTTCAGGGGCGGGGTGGTCAATCTGCCCCAGGACCCGAAAACAGCTTAAACCACGGCCAACAGGAGATGCGGCGTCAAATTAAGGAGGCCCTGGAGGCCAGCGGCGGCCACCGGACCAAGGCGGCCCAGATGCTGGGCATATCCCGGGTAACCCTGTGGAAACGCATGAAGCGCCTGGGCCTGAACGGTTAACGCCAAGTTAACAATGAAAAGCTGTTAACCTTGTCTCGACTTACTTCATAAGCTGGTTTTGTTTATATTTTAAGCTGCTTATGTGAAAAGCCCGATCCTGGGCATGGTAATTGCTCCTAACTAAGGAGCTATAAAAATTACCAGCAAAGGAGCTGTTCTTATGCCCACAGACATTTCCCGCCGGAATTTCCTTAAAGGCGGCGCGGCGGTTGCAGCCGGTGTGGCTGCCTCTGGCCTGGCCCTGCCTCAGGTGGTGCGCGCCAGCTCGGGTGAGGAGTTATGCACCCTACTGGACCTGAGCAAATGCATCGGCTGCGAGGAATGCGTATCCGCCTGCCGGGAAAAATGGCAGGCCACGGTCCCGGACCCGGTTTCTCCCATGCCGCAGCCGTTCCCCCCCCGGGTGCCGGTGGAGGACTGGTCTGGCCGCAAGGATGTGCAAGACCGGCTGACCCCATATAACTTCCTGTATGTTGAGATGTTGGACGTGGAGCACAAGGGCGAGGTTCAGGAGCTGAACGTCCCCCGCCGCTGCATGCACTGCCTGAATCCGCCTTGCGCCAATCTGTGCCCCTTTGGAGCCGGTCGGATAGAGAAAAACGGCGTGGTCTGGATCGACTCCGAGGTCTGTTTGGGCGGGGCCAAGTGCAAGGCCGTCTGCCCCTGGCACATCCCCCAACGCCAATCCGGGGTGGGCATCTATCGTCATCTGATGCCCGAATATGCCGGCAACGGCGTTATGTTTAAATGCCACCGCTGCCGCGAGCTGCTGAAAAAAGGCGAGACCCCCCGCTGTATCGAGGTCTGCCCGGAAAATGTCCAATTCATCGGCCCCCGCGACCAGATGGTGGCCCAGGCCATTGCCCTGGCCAAGCAAAAGGCCCAGGACGACGGCCAGCCCCAGGGCCGCTGGCGCGACTACGTCTATGGGCTCGAGGAAAACGGCGGCACCAACACCCTGTATGTGTCCCCTTATCCTTTCCAGGCCGTGAACGCCGCCATAGCCAAGCAACACCAAGAGCTGGCCCAAAAGATGAGGTCAGGCAAAGGGAAGGGAGCAAAAAAGGGAGGCCGCGGCCTGGGCCGGGGCCTCAGAGGGCGGCCCCATATGGGTCCGGTTGCAAACACCATGGCCAGCAGCCAGAACCTGACCTGGGCCCTGGTGTTGGCACCGGTGGCTGGTCTGGCCGGAGGCCTGGCCAAGCTGTTCAGTAAAACCAAGAAAGTCCTGCCTCCGCAAAAACCGGCGGACACCCATGTGGATACACATGTAGATACACATTTGGATTCACATGGGCAAGGAGAAGGCCAATGAGCGTTCATGACTATACCCCAGGAGGCCGCGCCTTTAGCTGGCTCTACGGTTTGGCCGCCGGTGTGGCCCTTTTTTCTGGATTCGGGCAGATGCCCATCTTCAAGCGCTACTATCTTGCCGACCTGCCTTTCATGGGCTGGGCTGCTGACTTCTACATCTTGAGCAACCTGCACTATTTGGCCGCCGCCCTTCTTTTGGCCCTGCTTGCCTGGCGTTTGGCCAGCTCCCAGGGGATCTTTGACCAACGCTGGTCCTGGGGCCCCCGCTCCTGGTGGGGCTGGACCCTGCTGGGCCTTCTCATAATAAGCGGCGCCTTTAAAGTCGCCCGTAACGCCGGCCTGTTCCTACCGCCTTTGTATCTGATGATTCTGGACTTTGTTCACTTGGGCTCAGCCATGGCCTATATGTTCACCGGCCTGGCTTCTTTGATAAAGGGCCGAAAGGAGCCTTCGCTTGCCCTAAAAACATGAGGGTCAAACTTTCTATTCCGCCAGGGAGTTCCATTGGAACTCCTTTCTTTTTTTATCCGGGTGGACAGGCTTTTCCGCATTACTGAACTGAATAATTTGAACCTGGCCCTATGCTTGACACCCCCGGCCGCCTCGCCTAGCCTGAAACCAAACCCATAAGATCCCCTGAAGGAGGTCAAGACAATGGCCAGCCAGGTGTTTTTTGCGGACCTGCGCGCCAACCTTAAGCGCACCTTCAACCAAAAACTGGTCGCCCTGATGAAAAAAGTGGAGCTAAGAAAGCGCCAGAAAAAGGGCGGCCTCTGCGCTGTGAAGCTGCATTTCGGAGAAAAGGGCAATACCGCCTTTATCCGGCCGGTGCACGTGCGCCTTTTTGTGGATGAAATAAAGGCGGCCGGGGCCAAGCCTTTTCTTACCGACGCCAACACCTTGTATGTTGGCTCACGCTCGGATTCGGTCTCTCATCTGGAAACGGCGGTGCAAAACGGTTTTGCCTACAGCGTGGTGGGCGCGCCGGTCATCATCGCCGACGGCCTCAAGGGGCAACAGGGGGCTGCAATCGCGGTGAACCTGCCCGAGTGTGACCAGGCCTACATCGCCAGCGACATCGCCGGCGCCGACAGCCTGGTAAGCCTGGCCCATTTCAAGGGCCATGAACTCTCCGGATTTGGCGGCACCATCAAGAATCTGGGCATGGGCTGCGGCAGCCGCCAGGGCAAGCTGTTTATGCACAGCAACGTCTCTCCTACGGTCAATGTGGCGCTTTGCATAGCCTGCGGCCAGTGTGTGAAGCGCTGTCCCGCCGGGGCCATCAAGCTGGTGCGTCACGCCGGCAACGAACCCGACGCCAAGGGAACGGAGCGCCCCGGATTCAAGGCCCTAAAAGACGACAAAAAGTGCATCGGCTGCGGCGACTGCATCCTGGCCTGTTCCCAGGGAGCCATGCAGGTGCAATGGGACACCCAGATACCTGATTTCCAGCGCCGGATGGCAGCCTATACCAAAGGGGTTTTGGCCGGAAAAGAAGGCCGCACCGTCTTTTTCAACTTCCTCACCCAGGTTAGCCCAGCTTGCGATTGTTATCCCATGCAGGACGCCCCCATTGTGGCCGACCTGGGGGTTATGGCCAGCCTGGACCCGGTGGCCCTGGACCAGGCCAGCGTCGACTTGATCAACCAGGCGCCGGGCTCCGCCGCCTCCTGCCTGAAATCAGCCCATGCCCCGGGCACGGACAAGTTCCGCGACCTCTATCCCAATGTGGACTGGACCATACAATTGAAATATGCTGAGCAGATCGGCCTGGGCAGCAGGCAGTACCAACTGGTGAAGGTATAGACGTAGGAGTGGATGTGCCCAAGGTTTTAGTGGCCTGTGAGCTGAGCGATGGGTCCAACCCTATACACATATTGGTACCCCTGATCAAGGGACTGGTGCGCAAGGGCTTTGAGCCGGTGCTGGCTCTGAGGCGTATCCAGGAGCATGGCCTGCTCACAGGCTTGGACTGCAAGATCATTCAAGCGCCCTTTTTCACCGCCAACAAAAAAAGAATCATCTACACCTTCGCCGACTTGCTGGACCTGAAAGGCTGGAGCGATCCGGACTTTTTGGAACTAATGACCCGGGCTTGGCGTTTGATATTAAAGGCTGAATCGCCGGACATCGTGGTGGGTTTTCACAGCCCGGGATTAAACATGGCTGCCCGGGGGCTGATGCCGGCCTTGTCCCTGGGGGACGGTTTTCATTTGCCGCCGCCCCAGAGCCCCTTGCCCGTGCATGTTCCAGGTAAAAAAAAGGTCCCGCCGGCGAGCCTTGAGGCTGAAAAACAGGCCACCACTTCCATGAACCATGTCTGCCAAACCTTGGGCATCCCCGCGCCGGCGAACCTGGGACAGTTGCTCCAGGCGGACAAGGCCTTTGTGACGGGGCTCGCCTTTTTGGACCCCTTTGCCTCCAAACGGAAAGAACCCAGGGTGTGGGGCTTTGACCACAGGCAACTAAAGGAAGTGGCCGCCTCTAAAGGCCGCGGAGGTTACTTGGTTATTCTGCACAGCCAGGATAAAAGAGCCAGGCCGATTATGGATTTTCTGATCCGCAAGTCCATTCCCTGCCAGGCCTTTTTGCCGGGGATCGGCCCCAAAAGCCGCCAGCATTTGGGGCAGAGGGGTGTCAAGTTGCTTAGTCAGCCTCCCCTCACTTTTCAGGACTTGGCAGCCTACCGGGGCCTTATCCATCACGGCGGGCTCCTGGGCGAGCTTGCCGCCGCCGCCGGCCTGCCCCAGGTTCTGCTCCCCACGGACCCGGCCCAGGCCGTGCAGGCCCGTCTGACTCAAGATGCCGGCCTGGGCCTCAGCATCCCCCGCACCCAGAGCCGCCTGGCCGAAGCGGTGGCGGAAAAACTCAAGGATTTCTTTTTCCAGGGCAGGTATCCGCAAAAGGCCCGGGAGATGGCTCGGTGCCTAAGGGAGCGTTCCCCCAGGCCCACGGCCGAGGTAGTGCCCCATGAATGCCTCAAGATGTTGGCTTAGAGTTCCGGGCTGGCCGTCATTGTACAGGTAAAGGCGGAGCTTCCACGGGAGTCATTATCGTTCACTATAGTGAACGATAATATAGAAAACCATGGCTTGACCGAATCTGGCCTGGCTGGTAATCTTGATCGATATAATAAGCAATGCCTTTGTATTCAATAATAATTTAGTGACTTGCATACACGGAGAAGGCTAAAGTGGCCAAGCAGGTTATAGAGCTTATAGTGAACGGAGACCGCTATGAAGTGGCGGTGGACCCTTGGCGCACCCTGGCGGAGGTGCTTCGTGAGGACCTGAACCTCACCGGCACCAAGATCGGGTGCAACCAGGGCGATTGCGGGGCCTGCACCGTCCTGATTGAGGGGCGCTCAGTCAGTTCCTGCCTCACCCTGGCCATGGAGGCCCATAAGCGCGAGGTCACCACCATCGAAGGACTGGCCCCGTCGCCCCAGGAAATGCACCCCCTCCAGCAGGCCTTTATCGATAAGGGGGCCGTGCAATGCGGCTATTGCACCGGGGGCATGATTTTGAGCGCCAAGCACCTTTTGGATCATAATCCCGAGCCTGATGAAGACCAGATACGAAAGGGGCTCAGCGGCAACTTGTGCCGCTGCACCGGCTACGCCAAGATCGTGGACGCCATCGCCTCCGCGGCCCGCAGTCTGGCCGCCAATAAGGAGGGCCAATCATGACCATGCCCCAATTCCAGCTCCACCAGCCCACCAGCATGGAGCAGGCCTTGGACCTGCTGGCCATGCACCGCACCAGCGTAAAGGTCCTGGCCGGAGGCACTGACTTGGTTCCGCGCCTGCGCGCCGGGCTCATGGACCCCATGCATCTGGTCAGCATCAACCGGGTGACGGGCCTAAGGCGCATTGATTACCTGGATGAAGACGGCCTGGTCATCGGCCCCGGAGCCCGTATCAGCGAGGTGGCGGCGGACCCAGAAGTGCAGCGCCTTTATCCGGCCTTGGCCCACGCCTGTTCGGTCATGGCCACCACCCAGATCCGCAACATGGGCACAGTGGCCGGCAACCTGGCCAATGCCGCCCCCAGCGCCGACACCGCCGCCCCCCTATTGGCCTACAAGACCAGCCTGGTGCTGGTGGAGCGGGGGGGCAGGCGCCAGGTGGAGCTGGACAAATTCTTCACCGGACCCGGGGCTACGGTGATGGAGCCTTATGAGCTGATAGAGGCCATCCGGATCCCCGCCCCGCCCAAGCGCACCGGTTCCGCCTACCAGCGCATCTCCGCCCGCAGCCGGGTGGATATCTGCGCTGCGGGAGTGGCCGGGTTCATAACCCTGGATGCCAAAGAAAATATTCTGGGGGCGCGGCTGGCCCTGGCCGCGGTGGCTCCCACGCCGCTGCGTTGCCAGGAGGCGGAAGAACTCCTTATAGGCAAAAAACCCTCTTTGGAACTAACTCAAAAGGCGGCGGCCGCCTGCGTGCGCGCCGCCCGCCCCATTGACGATCTGCGGGCCTCAGCCGCTTACCGCCGCCTCATGGTGCAGGTATTGGCGCAAAGGGTCATAAAAGAGTGTCTGGCCCAAGTAAAGGGAACCGCCTCATGAAACTACCCAAAATCATCGGAAAAAGCATTCCCCGCCTGGACGCCCAGGATAAGGTGACCGGCCGGGCCCTTTATACCGACGACCTCAAATTCCCGGGCATGCTTCACGGGGTCCTGGTGAGAAGCCCCATCCCTCATGGCCGTATCCAGAGCATAGACATACAAAAGGCCAAAGGCACGCCCGGCGTCAAAGATATAATAACCGGCGAAGACACCCCCAAAATCAAATTCGGCAATTGGCGGCTGGTGCCCGACAGCCAGGACGAACTGCCCTTGGCGGTAGACAAGGTGCGCTTTGTGGGAGACGAGGTGGCCGCGGTCTGCGCCTTGGACCGGGAAACCGCCCTGAAGGCGGCGGAGCGGGTGGAAGTGGAATATGAGGAACTGCCCGCGGTCTTCACCGTGGAGGACTCGGTTGCCGAGGGTGCGCCCTTGATCCACCAAGAAAGCCAGGGAAACGTCAGCCTGGTGCGTAAAATAGAATACGGGGATCTGGAAGGGATGTTCGCGCAGGCTGACCTGGTGCTGGAGAACACCTTCAAGGTCCACGCCGTGCAGCATGCCTATATGGAGCCCTGTTCCTCCATCGCCCTGCCCGACGAAGGCGGGCGCATCACCCTTTACACCTCAACCCAGACGCCCTACATCGTGCAGTGCCTCTTGGCCCAAACCCTGGGCATTCCCGAAAACCACGTGCGGGTGATGAAAACCCAGGTCGGCGGCGGCTTTGGGGGCAAGATGGAGCTCAGACCCTGGGAGTTCTGCGCCGCCTTCATGGCCCTGCGCACCGGCCGCCCGGTGAAGTTCACCCTGACCCGGGAAGACGAGCTGGCCTATGGCCGCCGCCGGCATCCCATGTCCATCTACTCCAAAGTGGGATTCAGTAAAGACGGCAAGCTTTTGGCCAAGGACTTCCAGGTGATGCTGGACGGCGGTGCCTACAACGCCATGGGTCCCACCGCCACCTTCCTCTGCGGCACCTTTGGCAACATGCTCTACAACTTCCCGGCCTATCGCTACTTCGGCCGTCACGTGTACACCAACAAGCCGCCGGCCTCGGCCATGCGCGGCTTCGGAGCCCCCCAGGCCGCATACGCCGCCGAGACCCAGCTAAACCTGGCTGCGGATGAGCTGGGCATTGACCCCATTGACCTGCGTCTGATCAACGCCATGGAAAGCGGCGACGTCATCCCTGAGGTAGCCACCATCAGCTCCTGCGGATTCAAAGAAAGCCTGGAAAAGGTGCGCGATATCTCGGCCTGGAATCAAAGGCGCAAAGAAAAAGAGCCGGGCACGGGCCTGGGCATAGGCTGTTTCAGCTTCATCAGCGGCGGGGTGTTCAACTGGTTCAACACCAAGTACAACTTCGCCGCCGTCGAGGTGACTGTCTTTGAAGACGGCACCGCCCAATTGGCCAGCATGGCCTGTGACATCGGCCAGGGGCCGGACACGGTGCTGCGGCAGATCCTCTCCGCGGAGCTGGGAATATCCATGGAAAGAATCCGTCTCATCTCCATGGACACGGCCACCACCCCCAAGGCGGACCTGGGGACATGGGGCAGCCGCGTGACCTTGATGAACGGAAACGCCGTAATAGAAGCGGCCCAGAAGATCAAAAACCTGCTTACCCCGGTCTTGTTCGCCGAGTTCGACCTCAACCAGATCCATGACGTCGCCTTTGGGGACGACGAGGTGTTCGTCAAGGCCAGCCCCAAGAAGCGGATGCCATTCGCCGAGTGCGTGTACAAGGCGCTCAGAGGCCGGCGGGGGGCGCCCCTCACCGCGCGCGGTTTTTACACCCCCCGCAACAAGGGCCTGGTGAGCCCGGCCTTTTCCTTTGGGGCCCAGGTGGCCGAGGTGTCGGTGGACCAGGAAACCGGCCTGGTCAAGGTGGAGAATATATACACCGCCCATGACTGCGGCGTGGCTATCAACAAAATGGCGGTGGAGGGCCAGTTGGAGGGCGCCATCCAGATGGGCTTGGGCTATGCCTTGAGCGAAGACTTTGTGATGGAAAAGGGACGCACCCTAAACACCAACTTTTTGGACTATAAGGTC
>JASFOZ010000117.1:0-9781 GCA_050116255.1 Desulfarculaceae bacterium | reverse complement strand
TGGGCGAGGGTTCCGAACTGGGAGGCGTGACTACCGGCGCCGCCAGAGCCGGTGAAGCCGCCCAGACATGGATCAGGAAAAACAATAGTAATGGTAATAGTGCTCTTTTCAATCGAACACCAAACCCAACGGCGGCCTTAATCCCAGGCATGGCAAAGCCATTCCTCCCTGAACTCGGCACCCAACCAGAATCTACAGCCCCACCAGCTATTTACATAACAAAAATCAGCCAAGGACTCAAGATATTTTACGAATTCCACGCTCCCCACCTTTTGGGAACCCAAAAAGCAGGGATTTATTGACACGCCTCGATGACCCAACCGGCCTAATGCTTATGCAAATTATAGTGTTCCTGCAACCACCTGGACTATCACGCCTGCTACCATACCACTTATTGGGCCCCAGTTGGCTTATACCACTACATTTGGGGTAATAGCAAGCGAAACTTTTTGAAGGCTTACCAGAAAAATGTTTGACACCAAAACCCGGGGCATGCTAGTCTAGATAAATGAATGAAAGCTCATTCAGACTCCTCAGTCATAGATTTCTTTCCGCGGTAAATGAATGAATAATCATTCAAATCAATCGCGTTTTCAAGCTCAATGCCAAGGAGGCATAGCATGACCCAGCCCATAAAAAGCGTGGGCGTCATCGGCGCAGGAGTCATGGGCGCCACCATAGCCGCCCATTTTGCCAACGTCGGCCTTTCCACCATCTTGCTGGACATTGTCCCCCCTTCCCTGCCTGAATCCTTGGCTTCCAAAGGCGTCATTGAAGACTCTTCTGAATTTCGCAACCACCTGGCCAGCCAAGGCCTGCAAAACGCCCTTAAGTCCAAGCCAGCCTCCTTTTATATTCCTGAGGATGCCAAGCTCATACAGACCGGCAATCTGGAGGACGATCTGGACGCCCTGGCTGATTGCGACTGGGTGGTGGAAGTAGTGGTGGAGCGGCTGGATATTAAGAAAGACCTTTTCTCTCGGCTGCAGGAAGTGGTAAATCCCCAGGCCATTGTCTCCACCAACACCAGCGGAATCTCAGTCGCCTCCATGAGCGAACACCTCTCGGCTGACTTCCAAAAACGTTTTCTGGGGACCCACTTTTTCAACCCGCCCCGGTACATGAAGCTTTTCGAGATCATTCCCGGCCCCCAAACCAGCCCCCAGGTAATGGAGCAGATGGCCCATTTCGCTGAGTTCATCCTGGGCAAGGGCGTGGTCTTTGCCAAGGACACCCCCAACTTCATCGCCAACCGCATAGGCATCTTCAGCGGTTATTTCACCAACCAGCTCATGACCGACATGGGCCTGAGCCTGGAGGAGGTGGACGCCCTCACCGGCACCGTACTGGGCCGCCCCAAGATGGCCACTTTTCGCCTGGCCGACCTGGTGGGTCTGGACGTGATGTCCCATGTGGCGGAAAACGTATACCAAGGCTGTCCAGATGATGAGCGCCGGGAGGTTTTCGTACCCACCCCCTGGTTCCAAAAGATGATTGATAAAGGCATGCTTGGGGGCAAAACCGGGGCAGGCTTTTACAAAAAAACCAAGGACCAGTCCGGCAAGTCCGAGATACTGACCCTGGATTATCAGACCCTGGAGTACCGGCCCCGGCAAAAGGCCAAGTTCGCCTCCCTGGACGCGGCCCGGCAGATGTCCGGCACCCAGGCCCAGCTTAAGGCCATGTTCTACTCACCGGACAAGGCCGGCGAATTCGTGTTCAAGACTCTCAGCGAAACCCTGATCTATGCCGCCAACCGGGTGCCAGAGATATCAGACGACATCCTCAATATAGACAATGCCATGAAATGGGGCTTCAACTGGGAGATGGGTCCCTTTGAGACCTGGGACGCCCTGGGCCTGGAGAAGTCAGCCGCCAAAATGAGCGAGCAAGGCCTGGACCTGCCCGCCTGGGTGCAGGAGATGATCGCCGCGGGCAACACCTCTTTTTACCAAACCCAGGACGGCGGACGCCTGTTCTATGACCCTGAGAGCCGGGCCTACCAGCCTGAGCAGATATCTCCTCAGATCATCTTGCTTCCCTCACTGAAGGAGAGGGAAAAAACCGTGGCCGCCAACAAGGGAGCCTCGCTCATAGACCTTGGCGACGGCGTGGCCTGCCTGGAGTTCCATTCCAAAATGAACTCCATGGGCCAGGACGTGATCCTATTGGCTGACAAGGCCTGCGGCATTGTTTCCGAGCAATTTGAGGGAATGGTGGTTGCCAATCATGGCACCAACTTCAGCGTGGGCGCCAACCTGATGATGGTCCTGTTCACGGCCCAGGAAGAGGAATGGGACGAGCTGGAATGGATGGTCAAGAAGTTCCAAGACACCTTTATGAAGCTCAAATACCTGGATAAGCCGGTGGTGGCCGCGCCCCACCAGATGGCCCTGGGCGGGGGCTGCGAGATATGCCTGGCCGCGGACAGGGTGGTGGCTGCGGCGGAGACCTACGCCGGCCTGGTGGAGGTGGGCGTGGGGGTCCTCCCGGCCGGCGGCGGCAGCAAGGAGCTCCTGCTGCGCAATACCTATGAGCGGGTGTTTGAGGTCCCCAAGGGGGGCTTGTACCCCAAGCAGATAAATCTGCTGCCCTTTGTGGCCCGGGCCTTTGAGACCATAGCCATGGCCAAGGTGGCCACCAGCGCCAAAGAGGCCATCAGCATGGGCCTGTTCCGGCCCACGGACAAGGTATGCATCAATCCTGACCACCGCATCCAAAGGGCCAAGGACGCCGTCCTGGGCCTGAGCCTGGAAGGCTATCAACCGCCCCGCCCTCCTGACAACATACGGGTCATGGGCGCCGACTCCCTGGGTGTGTTCAAGTATGCCCTGTACAACCTGCACAAGGCCGGGTTTATCACCAGCCATGACGTGACCGTGGCCAACAAGGTGGCGGAGGTGCTCACCGGCGGCCAGGTGCTGCCTGACACCGAGGTAAGCGAACAATATTTGCTGGACCTGGAACGGGAGGCCTTCCTCAGCCTCTGCGGCACCAAGGAGACCCAGGCCCGCATGGCCCACATGCTCAAGACCGGCAAGCCCTTACGGAATTAAGGGTTTACCCCGGAGGATGGATATGAAAGAAGCAGTTATCGTCTCGGCGGTGCGCACTGCCGTGGGCCGCGCCCCTAGGGGGGCTCTTCGCCTCACCCGTCCCGAGTATATGGGGGCTGAGGTCATAAAAGAGGCCCTGAACCGGACCCCGGGCCTGGACCCCATGGACATAGACGACGTGGTCATCGGCTGCACCTTTCCCGAGGCTGAGCAAGGGCTCAATCTGGGCCGGGTGTTGGTGGCCAAGTCCGGGCTGCCGGACGAGGTGCCGGGCATGACCGTGAACCGTTTTTGCTGCTCAGGCATTCAGACCATCTCCCTGGCCTGCGAGCGCATCATGTGCGGCATGGCCGATGTGATCATCGCCGGCGGAGTGGAATCCATGAGCCTGATCCCCATGGGCGGCAACAACATGACCGTGGACCCGGACCTGGCGGCGGAGCGGCCCTGGACCTATGAGGGCATGGGCATGACCGCTGAAAACGTGGCCAAGGACTTTGACATCAGCCGCGAGGATCAAGACAAGTTCGCCCTGACCTCACAGCAGCGGGCGGTCAAGGCCATTAAGGACGGAAAGTTCAAAGACGAGATCGTGCCCCTTAACATCACCAAACAAAGGCAGGATAAAAAGGGGCGCTACGAGCTTTACCAAGAGGTATTTGATACAGACGAAGGCCCCCGGGAGGACACCACCCTGGAGGCCCTGGCCAAGCTGAAGCCCGCCTTTGTCAAAGACGGCACCGCCACTGCCGGAAACTCCTCCCAGATGAGCGACGGCGCCGGCGCGGTGGTATGCATGTCCAAGGAAAAGGCCCAGGAGCTTGGTCTCAAACCCATGTTGACCTACCGGGCCTATGCCGTGGCCGGTGTGGACCCGCGCTACATGGGCATCGGCCCGGTGAAGGCCATTCCCAAGGCCCTGGCCCTGGCCGGCCTTAAGCTCAAAGACATGGATCTCATCGAGCTGAACGAGGCCTTTGCCTCCCAGGCCCTTTACTGCATAAGGGAACTGGGATTGGATACAGACATAACCAATGTCAACGGCGGGGCCATTGCCCTGGGCCATCCCCTGGGATGCACCGGCACCAAGCTCACCACCCAATTGGCCTATGAAATGAACCGCCGCAAAAATGGCTGCAAATACGGCCTAGTGTCCATGTGCATTGGATTTGGCATGGGCGCAGCAGGCATTTTTGAGCTGGAAAAAGACTAAGTAATTACGATGTCAATACAATGTAATAACATTATATATACATAGAGCTTAAAAGGGAGATTTTGTCATGTCTGAAAAGGCTATCCCCCTGGGCGGGGAGTTTCTTCTACAGGCGGCTGACCCTGATAGTTGCTTCACGCCCGAGGAGCTCAGTGAAGAGCACCTCATGATCCTAAAGACCACCACTGACTTTGTCAACAACGAGGTTCTTCCGCATCTGGAAAAAATCCATGCTAAGGATGAAGCCTTTATTCGGAGCCTCTTTGAAAAGGCCGGTGAGCTGGGCCTTTTGGGCACCGATGTTCCCGAGGAGTTCGGGGGGCTGGGCATGGATAAGATCTCCACCTGCGTGGTGACCGAAGCCATGGGCAATGCCGCCTCCTTTGCCGTGTCCCAGGGCGCCCATACCGGCATCGGCACCCTGCCCATTGTCTACTACGGCAACAAGGAGCAAAAGGCCAAGTACCTGCCCGGCCTGGCCCAGGGCACCAGCATCGGCGCCTACTGTCTCACTGAATCAGGTGCAGGCTCGGACGCAGTGGGCGGCTGCCGCGCCAAGGCGGTACTTAGCGATGACGGCAAGCACTACATCCTCAATGGCGAGAAAATCTTCATAACCAACGGCGGCTGGGCAGACACCTTCATCGTGTTCGCCAAGATAGACGGGACCGAGTTCTCCGCCTTTATCATCGAGCGCGCCTTTCCCGGGGTGTCCGTGGGTGCTGAGGAGAAAAAGCTGGGTATACAGGGCTCCTCCACCACCAGTGTGATCATGGAGGACGCCCAAATACCGGTGGAGAACCTCTTGTATGAGAGGGGCAAAGGACACCACATCGCCCTCAATATCCTCAATATCGGCCGCTACAAATTGGGCGCCGCCACTGTGGGCGGATGCAAGGGAGGCTTGAAGGTTGCGGTGGAGTATGCCAAACAGCGGCTTCAGTTCGGCCAGCCCATCACCGATTTCGGCATGATCCGGGAAAAGCTGGCCCGCATGGCCATCAGGCTATATCTGAACGAGTCGGTCAATTACCGCACCGTGGGCCTTATAAACGCCTCCCTGGAAGGCGTGGACATGAACGCCGACGACTACGCGGAAAAGGCCTCAAACGCCATCCGCGAGTATGCAGTGGAATGCGCCATGTGCAAGATCTTCGGCTCTGAGGTGGTGGATTACATTTCCGACGAGACCGTTCAGATCCTGGGCGGCTACGGGTATGTGTCCGAGTATCCGGCTGAGCGCTACTACCGGGACGCCCGCATCAACCGCATCTTTGAAGGCACCAACGAGATCAACCGCCTGCTGATCCCCGGCGAGATGCTAAAACGGGCCATGAAGGGCAAGCTGCCCCTTATGGCCGCGGGCCAAAAGCTCATGGACGAAATCATGGATTATTCGCCCTTTATGGTGGAGCTGCCGGACGAGCCCCTGGCCTACCAGGCCCACATGATCGAGATGTGCAAAAAGGCCATAATCTTCGTGGCCGGAACCGCTGTGCAAAAGTACATGCAAAAGCTGGCCGGGCAACAGGAGATCCTGGCCCGGGTGGCGGATATGACTCTGGAGACCTTTGCCCTGGAGTCCGGCCTGGTGCGGGCTAAGAAGGCCATTGCCTCCCAGGGCGGGAAAAAGGCCCAGATCTACCTTGATTTGGTCACAGCGGCTCTGGATGAATCTCTGCCCCGCATAAACAACTGGGCCATCGAAGCCTTGTCCGCCTTGGCTGAGGGCGACGACCTGCGCACCATGCTTGTGGGGCTGCGCAAGCTGCTCAAGTACCAGCCTGAAAATGCCATTGCCATCAAACAGGCAATCGCCCAAAGGGTGATAGACAAGTCAGGCTATCCCCTGGGCCAGTAGAACTAAACCTGCTTGCCTTCACCTCCTTCAATATTGAAGCCCGCCGGTAATATCGCCGGCGGGTTTCTTTATAAGCAGGCTTGATTTCGTTTAAACTGGCCTCTAGCATGCAAATGGAAACGCCCCTGTATCTTTAATTGAGGCGCGGCCCATGACCACAGACCATATCCTTGACAAGCTGACCCAGCGCGCCCAGGAGTTGGGGGTCAGTCAGGCCAGGGTCATCTCTGTGGCGGATATCTCCGTGGAAGATGACCTTGCCCGCATATGCCGGGATTCGCGCTGCCCTGGGTATGGCCTGGCCCCCAGTTGCCCGCCTCACGTGATGAAGCCGGAGCAGTTCAGGCAATTGCTTGAACAATATGAATCAGCTCTGGTGTTCAAGTTCGACGTACCCATGGAGATTCTTTTTAGCGAGGGCCGCCGGGAAGTGGCCAGGGTGGTTCATGAAACCTCGGCTGATCTGGAGAGGCTGGCCCTGGCCAGCGGTTGCACTTCTGCCCTGGGCCTGGCCGGCGGCTCTTGCAAGCCCATCTTTTGCAACCAGGAGCCTGATTGCGTGGTCATCAGCCAGGGCAAGGAGTGCCTGCATCCTGATTCAGCCCGCATGTCCATGTCCGGGCTGGGCATAAACTTCAACCAGATATGCAAAAAGCTCGGCTGGCAGGAGTTCGACCCGGATAAAGCCAAGGGCCAGAAACGCCCCAGCGAGGGGCTTATGGCTGGCATGGTCTTGGTGTGAAATGTTTCCGGATCGCCTCGAATCCTTAGCTTGCCCTTATTAAGGCGTTTTGCGATAATGGTTACTCTTAGGCGTTAACGTTAGTGTTAACCGGCCTATACATAAGTGCGGGCATCATTATAAAGCTGCCCCGCCTCCATCCTGCCAGGAGGATAGCCATGCACCGTCCCAAGCTGTTCTGGTTGATTGTTTCCATTCTAGCCCTATTCATCATCGCCGCCATCCCTCTTACGGGGTTCTGCGACGACGTCACTGTCATCCAGTTGGACACTGGCAATGACAAGCCGCTCAAGGACGGCCCCGGCGTCACTCATGTGGTGGACGCACGGGCCTTGCCCGCCCTGAACCCGGACGGCGAGCCGCCGATTGTCTTCGCCTTCAGCAAGCAGCCGCCCAACATCAGGGCCCTGGCGGGTTTCAACGAGTCCTATTATCTGGATATGAAACTGAGGCACTTACAAAAAATCAGCCCAGATGACCCGGTCTGGTCCGGCAATGACTGCTCGGACTACAAAAACACGAACATCTTTTCGGAAGCGGCTTATTTGGAAAGCAAGCTGCAGGTCGTGACGGGCGTGGTGGGCGTTTGCTCAGGCAGACCGGGCGGCATGCAGGGGCGCTATGACCCAGCCACCGGGACTAAGGCCTGGGTGCCGCTGGACCTGCAAGTCTCCGGTCTATACGACGATCTGGCCGCTGATTCCCGCACAGTGGGAGACAGGCTTTACCAAGTCGTCTGCGGGGCCAATGAATCCGGGGTTAGCTGCTGGGAACCGGAGGTGATGCAGACCACTCCTGTGGCGTCCCGGGCATGGCAGCTGCCCGGCGGCGGCAAATTCACCAAGAATCTGGGCATACGCTACGACAAGGATGGCGGCGTGCACATGGTGGGCACCGACTCCAGCGGCCAACTGGGTTATGTGGCTTACGCGCCCGGCAGCAACCAGCCCCAGACCGAGACCATGAAATGGCTGGGCCAGGTTTCCTCGAACCAGTCCTGGGTCATGCCCAAGGTGGCGGTGGCGCCGGACGGCACAGTGTACCTGGTGGCCTTTAATTCGGCGGAAGGCAACTTATATGTGTTCCACAAGGCCGGGGATTCGGCGGATCACTGGTTCTTTTTCGCCATGTCATCCTCCAGCGGCCCCTATGGCATGTACCCTTCCCTGGCCGTGGACAACAGGACCAACAACGCCCTTATCTCCTTCCGTAACGGAGAGGGAAACCTGAGCATTATGATCTTGATGCCGGACGGGCGCAACCGCGTTGAAACCTTGGACCTTAAGTACGGCATCCCTTATTCCACCGCCGCCACCGCGGGCAACGGAACCGGAACCGTGCTTTGGCCGTCAGTTGGATTGGACAGCCTAAGCGTCAGGCTAGGAGCCAAGCTGGAGTTTTAAGCCCATCCGGTTGGCCAAAAAGTTGACCAGTCCCGGGAACATAGGCCTCATATGTCTTTGTCTCTTCCTGCTGTGAGGAAAGTCATGCACCAACGCAACTTGTTTTGGATTGCTGTTTCATTTCTAGCTTTATTCATGATCACTGCCGCACCCCTGGCGGCCTTTGGCGATGACTGCCCTTGCAGCCAAACGGATGTTGGCGCAACCGCGGCCAGCAACCTGCCTGATCTTAAAAGAGGTATAGCCCTGGCGGGCGCTTCCTGGGCTCCCCCGGGACAGGGCTCCTATGCCTTTGGCATGGTGAAAACCCTGGGCGAGGACTACGCCGTGACCGCAAGGTTCCTACATAACACCCTCACCAATGCCATTACTGATTTAGGGATTGAGCTTTCGGATGGGGCCATAAATTGCCCTGACCCGAGATATATTGACATGAGCCTGGCCCAGATGCCGGGTAGCGAAAACCTTGGCGTGCTCAATGTGGCGGCCTTGTGCGGCGGCACCATTTATGGCTCGCAGATTATTGTCGACCCGGCTAACCCCGAGCAGCCGGGGTCTGATTGGATAAAACAGGAATTTGACAAAGCCGTCGGCATGAACAGCATGTCGGCCTCCTCGGTGAATGTGGGCGGATTCCTGTATCAGACCGTGTGCGGCGCTGACGGCAGCGGCGTTTATTGCTGGAATCTGGACTTACAGCCGGTGCAGCGGCGGCAATTCACCGCTCCCATGGGACAGACCTTTTTCACCTCCCGTATCAACCACACCCATGACAGCCAGGGCAACATCCACATGGTGGGCACTGACTCAAACGGCAGGCTGGGCTATGCCAAGTTTCCGGCAGGCAGCAGCGAGGCAGACGCCAGCAGCATAAAGTGGGTGGGCGATGCCTCCAACAACCAGTCATGGGACTGGACTCAGGTGGGCGTAGCTCCCCAAGGCACGGTTTATATCTCAGCCTTTAACACCCACGAAGGCGATCTGTATATCTTCCACAAGGAGTCCGGCTCGGTTAATCATTGGTTCTTCAACGCCATAGGCAGCCCGGACGGCGAGGTGGGCAAATACAACTCCATGGCCGTGGACAACACCACCGGTGCGGCGGTGATCCGCTACGCCGATTCCCAGGGCATGCCCGCCGGAGTTCTGATAAATCCCCAGGGGGAAATGAAGTGGAGCGGTTTTCCGGGCTGGCCCTTCCCGGCTGGAGAAAGCAATATCAATTCCACCGCCACTGCGGCCCAGAACGGCGCCTTGCGCTGTTTTTTCGCCTCTGAAGGCAAATTGTTTGAGCAAAGTGATTGCCAACTTGATTGTATTGCAGTCGTCCCTTGAATATACATTTCTAAAAAAAGCCAACCCAGCCCGGATGAGCGCGCGCTTGTCCGGGCTGGCGGCGTTTTCCCTGAATTAAGAAATCTCAGCACCTAAACGAATCATTCCGTAACAACGCTCCAGCTTGAGACTATAGCTTCCTTAGACGCCCCTTGCTCGGAAAAGGCAGGC
>JASFOZ010000116.1:0-9800 GCA_050116255.1 Desulfarculaceae bacterium | reverse complement strand
TGTAGGTCTGGTTGTTCTTCTAGCTTATTAATACTTAAACCGATATCGTCCGACTCCAGAATTTCTCTAGATATCCCGCGAGCATGAGATTTCCACCGCGTTGCGTTGCCCAGTTCTTTGGCGATGTCTTTCGCTCTTTTTCTCTTATAGTCTTCCGTGACTTTCTTACCACTGGTCTTCCTTGTAACCCAATTTTTAAATTTATATTTTACTAACCAATTCTCGATTAGCGAAATAGAATGATCTCTTGCTTGCTCAAGAGCAAATAATTGAGCTGGATCAAATTTCCTTACTAAAAACTCAACTTCGGCATCAGTAAGCGCGTTGTTTTTACTTTTTTCAACCAAATCTTTATATTTTTGCAAATAGCCTATGCCCGGCAGAAGATCTTCCCCCTTCTTGAGTTGGGGATCAATCGGCCCCAAAACACCATAATAGTCCATCCAAATTTCATTACCAGATAAAACTAAAACAGTGCCAGCCGAATACGCGAAGTTGGGGACAATAAAACTTACGTTGTCATAATGATGTCTGAAAATTCTATGCAATCGCTCCGTAACTTCAATAAAGCCCCCCGTGGTTTCAACCACTACTGCTAAGGCATCACGTTTATTCTCTTGGCTGGCTAGCCGCTCTACTTCCAGCCTAATCATATCGTCTAGGCCAAAAAGAAGCGGCCCCCTAAACAACAATACATCTTTTTCAAGCTTTTTCTCTACATCCTCACCGGCCCCTCGGAGAAGACCTAAAATGAAATCGTTAGCTTTTAGGCTCTCCCTCATGTCTCCCCCACCTTGTCTGTGCTGCAATCTGGGCTATTTCCTTCCGCCGCTCCTTTGTTAAAGACTCGGCCCTTGCCTTGGCCCCTGCCTGGCCAGACCTCACTCGTCCCGACTTCTCCGGTAGGTTTTCTTTAAGTTCTCCGGTGGCAATTTTGGCAACAGTGATCGCACACCCGATTACATCTGCCGGGCGGCTCTCACCTTTCGGACCCTTAGGCATTAGCCTACTCCCCGTTGGGTCTGTACTCAAAGTATGACTGATTATTCATAAAACATCAAACCAGTCAGTGTCAATACTTCACTAAAGCGGCTCCGGTCATATATGTTGACAAACAGTTTGCGCAGTTACCACAATAGAAGTGGTGGGAGAGGTTGTGTCCCGTAGATATTAGTACTGCCAACCGGCTAGGATACTTGCGCTTCCGAGCAACCCAGGCTGGGGGCAGGAACCGCCGCGCTGTGCTCTGCCCTTCGGAAAGACAGAATAACATGTGTGACGGGCGGTATTTGCGGAAAACCTCTCCCACCTCTCCTTTATGATTTACATCTAATCCCCTAAATCTCTCCTACTTCATCATCTGCTAATTTGCTAGTTGCGATTTAAACTGAGACACTACCCAACAAAGGTTGGCCTGGCCAAATGGGGACTTTTTTGGTAGGATTGCATTGTACAGGGGTGCCATTAGTTTGAAATGGCTCCGAAAAACTTTTCCTAGTCGGCCCCTTCCGCCCAGGCCTTTCGAGGCGCCTGCCTTGAACCATTTTCAGGCTTGTCCAGAACAAGGGAAGCAAGGCAAAAAGGATGTTGACCAGTAAATCCTATACCCTTAAACAGGCTCTAAATAATGTTGCACGCTAAGATTGTCGGCACTGGTTCCTGCACCCCAAAAGCAGTCCTAACCAATAAAGATCTGGAAAAAGTGGTCGACACCACTGACGACTGGATCATGCGCCGTACTGGCATAAAGGAAAGACGTATCGCCACCGGCGGGATTTTTACCTCTGATTTGGCGTCCAAGGCCGCCAAGCAGGCCTTGGGCAAGGCCGGCCTCCGCGCCGAGCAGCTGGATCTTATCATCGTGGGCACAGTCACGCCTGACCAACAGTTCCCCTCCTGCGCCTGCCTGGTGCAGGAGAAAATCGGCGCCACCCATGCCGCCAGCATGGATGTTTCCGCAGGTTGTTCCGGATTTGTTTACGCCCTTTCCATGGCCAATAACGCCATCCGCTGCGGGGAGGTGCGCAACGCCCTGGTGGTGGGGGCCGAGGTTTTATCCGCAGTGACCAACTGGTCCGACCGGGGCACCTGTGTGCTCCTGGGCGACGGGGCCGGGGCGGTGGTCTTGACCAGCACCAGCCAGGATACCGGCATCCGCTCCGTGCACATAAAGTCGGACGGCTCTTACGGGCATTTGTTGTACGCAGTGGATCAATGGGAGCAGCGCACCCAGCTGAGCGTGCTTCCGGAAGCAAACCGCGCCAAGCCCTTCTACATTGTCATGGACGGTAAAAGGCTCTTTAAAAAAGCGGTGGCCCATCTGGCCGACATCACCAGCGTCACCCTGGAGCGGGCGGGAGTGAAGGTGGATGAAATCTCCCTCATGGTTCCCCATCAGGCCAATATCCGCATCATCGACGCCCTGGTGGGAAAGCTGGGCATTGCCCCGGAAAAAGTCCATAACACCATACATAAATTCGGAAACACCTCCTCTGCCTCCATTCCCATCGCCTTGGATGATGCCTGCAATCTCGGCCGCCTGGCCCCCAAGGACCTTTTGCTCATGGTCACTTTTGGGGCCGGATTGACCTGGGGGGCCTCTTTGATTGAATGGAGCTTTTAAGGACCTTCCTTCCCTGGGAGCCAATCCGAAATTCTCGATGCAGACCCCTCCCTAGACCCACTTGTATTGTTCTGACCCGATCGCACAACGCCGCCCTGTCCCGGCCGGCGGGCGGCGCCCCGGCATCGGCGGCCTGGCCTAATACTCACCCCGGGCCCCAGCTTTCTGTTATAGTCCTGGCTGGCATCAAACTCAGCGGAGAAAAACAACATGCATAGATCATGGGGGGGCAAGGCCGCGGTAGCGGCCAGTTGTGTGGCCATATTCTGGCCGGGCGCCTTTGTCTTCGCCTATATAGGGGTCATGGCTCCCTATTGGCAGGCGGCCCTGCAGGTGAACCGGGCTGCAGTGGGGCAGACCATGTTCTTTGTGCTGGCCGCGGTAGGCGCATTCATGTTTCTGTGCGGCCGCTGGCAGCAAAAAATAGGGCACCCACGCATGGCGGCGGCAGGTGCGATACTTTGCGGCGCCAGCACCCTCATGGTAAGCCAGGCCTCTTGTATAGAGACTGTCTATCTATGGTCTTTTCTGGCAGGGCTTTCCTGCACCTTTGTTTATCTGCCCGTCCTCACGGTGGTACAGCACTGGTTCCCCGCCCAGCGGGGGTTGATGTCAGGCCTTATCAACCTTGTGTTCGGGTTGTCCGGTGCTGCCGCATCCCCGCTTTTCAATCTGCTCCTAAACCGGGTCGGCTATGAAACCACTACCATTGCGAGCGCGGTGGCGGCCATTGCCATGGGTTTGGCGGCAGCGCCTCTGATACGGCTGCCCAGGCAGCCCCTTACGAAGCCAGGCCAAAACCAAGGCCAGCCCCAGGACTTGGGCGCCTCAATCACCGTGTCCCAGGCCGTGCGCCTGCGCAGCTTCTGGGCCCTGTGGCTGGTGGGGGGGCTGGCGGGTGCCGGCGGGATCGCCTTGGTCACCCTGGCGGTGCCCTTTGGTCTGTCCCGGGGTCTATCCCCGGAGCGGGCGGTTCTTATACTTACCGCCTTCAACCTGACCAATGGGTTCAGCCGGCTGATCAGCGGCTATTTTTCCGATTTTTTCAGCCGCAACGCAACCATGAGCCTTAGTTTCTTGGCAGCCGGAGCGGCCTATATTTTATGGCTTCATTTTGACGGCCTGGCGGCCTGGGCCGTCCTGGCGGCAGTGGTGGGCTTTTCCTTTGGCACCCTCTTCGCAGTGGCCGTACCCCTGGCCAGCGATTGCTTTGGGCTGGAACACTTCGGAGCCATATTCGGTTTGGCGTTCACCGCCTATGGCTTTGGGGCGGGCGCCTTGGGGCCCTGGCTGAGCGGATACATACTGGACGCAACCCAGGGCGACTATAGCCCTGTTTTTGCCTATCTGGGGGCATTGCTCATAGCCTCGGCCTTGATCGTCCTCATGGTAAGGCCCAAGCGCTAAAACCCCGAGGCCCCTCAAGCCCCGCCGACGCATCTGCCATCACAGGCCTTTTTCAGGTCAGCCTCGGGCAGCTTTGGCGGGAGTGTCTGATTTTCCGTGCAACACCTTCATTTACATGGTTCTTTCCAAAAAAATTTGCCTGGTGGGCGTTGCCCCGCTTTGCTGCCTGGGTCTATGGCCCCCGGTGTTATAATAAAAATAAACCGTATGTTGACAACAACTTACCTAGGAGCTCGGCCATGGCCATTTTCCCCGACACCTTGGACCCCAGTCGGCTCTCCGACCAAAAGGGCGTGGAAGCCTGGCGGCGCACCATCACCATTGGAGAGGGCAGCATAGTCTTGTTGGGCGCTTATCACAATGTGGACCACCCAGAGCTGGGCCGCACCCTGGAGGCCAGCGTCACTGTGACCAGCTTCTGTTGCCCCCGGGGGGTCCCGGTGAGCAGTGTGGTTATCTGGAACCAGTTTGGCGAAGAAGCCGCCCGAGAGCTCTCAGAAATGGAAGGCTCCCTCAGGGTGCAAGGCTGACCCGCCGCCTCAAGTTCCGGCGTCCCCGCTAGCCAGCCCCGCGCACTTTCTCTGCCTCCTGAGCGTACTTAACCGCCTTGCGCAGGGCCTGATCCGGCAGGCCCATATTAAAGGCAAAGGGAACTTCCCCCAACAACTCCAGGTTGGCGCGCACCGCTTGGCCCAGATCGGCAAAGGACCCGCCCTCCGGCGCCCCCAAGCTCAGCAAATCATCTACAGAGCCGATCAATACTTCCCCTGCCTTTAGATTGGCCACATGGCCCAGCCAAAAGGCCACATCCTCCCACTGATTTCCCTGCTCCGGAAACAGGCGGAAGTGTTCTTCGTCCACTGGCTCTAAATCCAAAAGCATTGCCCCCAGGTAATGACGCACCAGACGGATCACCAAGGCACGGTACAGCTCCGGCCCGGGATTCAGGCCATCGCGCATCAACTCAGGCAGGGTGGGCAAGCCGTATATACTGATAATATCTTTGAGGCTTATTATCTCTGGCCTAGAATCAGTTTCACTCATGATGGGCCTCCCTTTCCCGCCCATAAAATAGTCATTGCTCAAGGGTGAGGCAAGACCAAGGTTGGCCTGAAGCTAAGGGCCAAAGAAAAGGGCCGCAAGCACCGGCGGCCTCTGGGAAGCAGTTTTTTCTTATGCCCTGTCACTCATCTGGGATGATTTCTCAGTGCTGCATAGCGTATTCTGTTAGCAAAGGCCTTTATTGCCCGGGGAATTATGCAGCCCCGGAGAAAGGGTTTGTTCATGACCAGAGCAATCAACAGACTAAGTTGCGCTTTTGCCGCAGGCAGTCTCGGGGGGCTGGTCAACGGCCTTATGGTGTGGGCCTTTGGCGTATGGGGGATAACCACAGGCCTTGGAGTCCAGATAGCCCCCGAGCTGACTGGGGCTATGCTTTACCACCGGCTGGTGTGGGGCGGCCTGTGGGGGCTTGTCTTCATTCTGCCCCTTTGGCAAAACAGCTTGTTCTTGCGAGGCCTATTCATCAGCCTGGGCCCGACCCTGGTGCAACTTTTTGTGATCTTCCCCTTCCAGGCCCAAAAGGGTTTTCTGGGCCTGGATTTGGGGATCCTAACTCCTGTCTTTGTGGTAATTTTTAACGCGGTTTGGGGCTGGGTGGCGGCCATCTGGCTAAGCTGGTCCCGGCTGCCGTTACGCCAAAAATTAAATTAATATAGCCGCCGGGACCGAAAATAAAGTCTAATGCACCAGGCTACAGAGGCCTGAACTGCACTCGCCGCCTGTGAAACGCGAACTATCCCCTACAAAACTTAAGGGCGGCACCCTGGTTATTTTGTATTACAACAAGTCGGCACTTTAAAAAAATTAGCCCATCGATGCCATTAAATACAGGTAATTTTAACGCCCTCTGAATGCTTATGGTTATCTTTTAGATCAGGCGCTATAGTCATCTGTTCGGCCGTATTAACTGCATAATACAATCTATTCCAGTTTGTTTTTTCTCTGGAAAAGCCTTTTCCAACGAAAACCTACTATAATAATATACTATAACAACTAATAATTTATAGCTTGACACAAGATTATACAGTCACTATTTTGGTATCACAATTCTTGTTTTAGAAAAAGGAGGCGTCATTCGTACTATACCAAATCCTGCCCCAAGGGAGACCATCTATGCGCTTCACTTTAGGCAAAAGGATATCCCTGGGATTCAGCATTACATTTATTATAACTATCTTTCTAGGCGCATTCGCCTACATTTCTCTGGAAAAAATAAACGGTAATGTAGACCGCCTCCTTAAGCAGCAAGCCGAATTTTTGGTGGTTTCTGATCACATTACGATCGAGATGCTGCAGCATCGCCGCTATGAGAAAGATTTTTTCCTCAACATCGGTAAACCCAAAAAACAGGAGAAATATCTTCAGAAATTCCAAAAGAAATCTGCGGTCATAAAGAAAAATTTCCAGAAACTAAGCTCACTGGCTAAAGATAATCCCCAAATTGATGACAAACTCAAAAATCAAATAAGCCAACTTTCGACTTTTTTTACAGCATACGTCAACGGCTTTGGTCAAGTTGTGTCTCAAGTGAAAAAGGACGATAAGATCACCCCCCAAAAGGCCAACAAGCTCATGACCCCTCACAAGGAGGCCATTCACGAATTGGAGACCAACATAGACGCTGCCTTTAAAAAAGGCAATTCCTTGCTTAAGACCTCAGCCCTGGAGTCTATCTCATTGGGAAAAACCATCCAGTATGTGGTTCTCTTTGTTGTGCTTGGTTGTGTAGTGGCGCTTGTCGTATTAGGGTTCTGGATCATTCGCTGGACCCGCAGGGATGTTGCCAGGATCTCCTCTGAACTGGAAAACGGTGCCGAACAGGTGGCCAGCGCCTCAAGCCAGGTGAGCAGCTCCAGCCAGTCCCTGGCCCAGGGGTCTTCCGAACAAGCGTCCAACCTGGAGCAGACCACCAGCTCCATGGAGGTGATGAGCTCCATGACCCGCCAGAATGCCGAGAATTCCGAACAGGCCAACTCCCTGATGAGCGAGGCCGGCCAGGTAGTGACCAAGGCCACCTCCATGATGAAGCAGCTCCGGGATGCCATGGATAAGATCAGCGCCGCCAGTGACGAAACCGCCAAGATCATCAAGACCATAGACGAGATCGCCTTCCAGACCAACCTGTTGGCCCTTAACGCGGCGGTGGAGGCGGCCCGGGCCGGCGAGGCCGGGGCCGGGTTTGCGGTGGTGGCCGACGAGGTACGCAACCTGGCCATGCGCGCCGCCGAGGCGGCCAAGAACACCCAAGAGCTGATCGAAGGTAATATCACCAATATCAAAAGCGGCTCCGACATGGTGGTGAACACAGACGAGGCCTTTGATCAAGTGACCGAGTCCGTCAAAAAGGTCAGCGAGTTGGTGAGCGAAATCGCCGCGGCCAGCAGAGAACAGTCCCTGGGCATCGATCAAGTAAACATGGCTTTGAATGAAATGGACAAGGTGACGCAGCAGAACGCAGCCAACGCCGAGGAGTCGGCGGCAGCTTCGGAAGAGCTCTCTGCCCAGTCCGAGACCATGCTGAACTATGCCAGAGAGCTGGCGGCTTTGGCAGGCGCCGGTTATGCCAAAGGCGGCAGGCGTGGGATCGCCTCAGAAGGTGAGTCAGAGTACAAGTACCTGCCCTCGCCGGGAGCGGCCCATGAAGAACAGGGCGGGGGAGGGGGGCACCAGGCCAACCTCATGTCATAAGGACACATCCTGGAGTCGTTGCACGGGGGTGTCCTGCCCCCGTGCATTAGTCTGATTTTGATTGCTGAGCCTTTCTTATTTAGCCTTCTCCATATCACAAACAACTTGCACCGCTTAAACTGGACTGACAAGATTTTGGTCTTAGCTTATGTATAAGTGCACAAACATTCAGGGGGCCAGGCCCCCATATTTGCCCAAGGAGATAATCCATGTCCGATATATTTCAGGTAGTATGCCCCGCCTGCCAGGCGGTCAACCGGGTGGACAGGCAAAAAATCAGTGCCAGCCCCACCTGCGGCAAGTGCCGCACGCCGCTTCTGGAAGGCAGGCCCGTGAACCTGGACAGCGCCGCATTGCAGCGTCATCTGGCCAAGAGCGACCTACCCTTGCTGGTGGACTTCTGGGCCCCTTGGTGCGGCCCCTGCCGGTCCATGGCCCCGGCCTTTGAACAGGCCGCGGCCCGGCTGAGCCCCGGGGTGCGTCTGGCCAAGGTCAACACCCAAGAGGAGCAGGCCCTGGCCGGGCAACTGGGAATCCAGGCCATACCCACCATGGTGCTCTTTAAAAACGGCCGCGAGGCCGCCCGCACCTCCGGAGCCATGCCTGCTGATTCCATAGTGGGCTGGGCCCAGCAAAACCTGTAGGCAGGCGCAAGCCGCCCGCACCCGGTTTTGCGGGAGTTGAGACGCGCCTATCATCTCAGCAGCCTGGGTTCAGAAGTATATGCCTATATTGCGCATCAGGTTATATGAGGCTGGATTTAAAATGAAGTGGTCCACCCCGGTTTTTACCGGGCTGGACCAGTCCTTTGGCGGGACCTGGAATCTAGGCCCAAGCAGCTACCAAACCACCAGCGGTAACAAACTCGTGAAGGTTTTGACTCAGCTTCAACACCCCCTTGGGGGGAATTTGGCTAATCTGCCGGCGTCCGTCCGCCGTGAAGATCTTCACCACATTCCTGCCGCTGACCTTGTCTTGCGCCACCTCCACCTTTATATCGCAGTCCATTTCCAGCTTGGAAACCACATCTGCCATTTTCTCTTTGCTGAAAGACACAGCCTGGCGGGGGGGTTGTGAGCAGGCTTCCGGAGCGGCCGGCGCACGTTGAGTCTGGCTCGCTTGAGCCATTGCCCCTAGGTTTTGGCCCATCATACTAAGGCTTGCATTTTGTACGTCCATGTACTGCCTCCCTTCTCCAAGGGATTTGGCTTTTCCTGTTACTGTCCCTCCTTGGACATTCCAGTTATCGGCATTTTTTTAAGGCGACTTAAGGCTTTTTTAGCGGTCCTTGTTCTTTTGG
Source organism: Desulfarculaceae bacterium (assembly GCA_050116255.1). GTDB lineage: Bacteria > Desulfobacterota > Desulfarculia > Desulfarculales > Desulfarculaceae > JASFOZ01. Next base: position 720 of record JASFOZ010000116.1, on the reverse strand, counting down.
GGGCCGAAAGGCTCAACTATCCGTAATATAAAGGAAAGAATAACCCCCAGACAGGCGGAGGCGGCCAGGAGCCATGGGGCGGTATCCCAGCCGCCACTGGCTGAAACGATCGCGGCCAGCAAGGGGGGGCCGGCCATGGACCCCAGTTGCGCCCCCTGCAATATAACCCCGTTGCTGGTGGCCACCAAATCCGGCCTCGGCGCCAACACCACCGCCGCCACCATGGACGCGGCGGGCAACATCCCCCCGGCCATGGAAAAGACCACACAAAGCAAAAAGCGTAATAAAAAAGGCAATAATCCTGTGAAGATACCGAAACCGCACGACCCGATTATCACGCAGACCAGGGTCATCAAGGTGGAGGGCCTCAGGCCTCTTTGCATCAGCCAGCCGCCGGCAAGGTTCCCAGGCACATTGGCGGCCACAGCCAAGGCCGTCAACAGGGCGGCCCGGCCTGGAGACAGCCCCATATCCTCAATAAGCAAGGTTGGTAAAAAACCGAATACAGACAAATATTGCAGGGCGTAACTGCCAAAGCACAAGGCCACCAAGGCCGGGCCCGGGCTGGTCATGGTCTTGAATATATTGCCCAACAAAGCCTTAGGCTGGACATTTCTTTGGGATGTGTTTCCCAAATCCCTGGTGAACCAGGCCAAGACCGAGGCGTATGCCAATAAAAACACGCCGTTAGCCTGCCATACTCCCTGCCAGTCCCATACC
>JASFOZ010000115.1:0-9802 GCA_050116255.1 Desulfarculaceae bacterium | reverse complement strand
CGGATACGTTCTGCCCCCTGAAGAAAGAGGCAAGCTCATAGGCCCGGTTTGCCTGAGAAGTGAAAGCGGTTATTCCCACCAGGTCTGGCCTGGGCATGGCCGAATAGTCCGGCCTGCCCAGGTTTTCGTCTATGATAGATATTTCCCACTCCGCCGGCGTAAGGCCCGCGAGGACCATAAGGCTGAGCGGTTTCCACACCCGAAAGCGGTTCCAACGGCTCTCCTTGACATTGACGATGCTCACGAGCGCGTTGGATGGGTTGATCAAATAAAGTCGCATACCGCCTTTTCGCTTCTGACTAATTCTTCATAGCTATTTTTTTTAAATCCGGGGAAAGTGGCGGACTACCGCTTCTGGCAAGTCACACCCGCTCACGTTCAGTGCCGGCTTAACTTGCCAGTTCTTTCTTGGCCTTTTGGTAGGCCTGCTTAAGATTCTCCAAGGCCTCCTCCAACTCGGCCTTGGCCTTTTCCCAGGCCTTGCCGCTGGACGTTTGCACGGCCTCCATTTTCTCCCGCACCGCCGCCTGCTTGGCTTCAAGGTCGGCTAAGGCCTCTTTGGCCTTGTCCTGGCCAGCGGCGGCCTTCTCCTTGGCCTTGTCCATAAGCTGCGAAGTCTCCTTCTCCAGCTCTTGGTACTGGGCCTTGGCCATGGCCATCAACTCATCTTTTTTCTGCTTGGTGTAAGCGACCGCGGTGTCCATTGCCTCCTTGGATTCTTTCTTCACTTGCCCGGCGGTGACCTTCTTGTCCCCGTTGTCTCCGCATCCCGCCAGGGTCAAGGCCCCCAGGGCCGCCAGGACGAATAAAGTCGTCAATGTTCTTTTCATGATCCCACCTCCTCCGACTTGCGAGCCGGACTATTTCAAGTTTGACGCGTCTTGATCCAGAGCCGATCTCAGTTCACCGACTGCTTGATTGGTTACAACCTGGAGTGCTCCCCAGACGAAATTGCCGGCCCTATTCAACCGCGACAGAGATTCTTGGGCAGCCTTACGTTTGGCCTTAATATCAGCCGGCTGCCGTTGGTGACCGATCTTGGCTCCGGCCTTGGTTTCTTGCGCCCTGGCTTGCGGCATTTCCAGCCTGACCCCCAAAAGGTCTAATTCGGCCGAAACGATGCCGCTGAAAGCCAAAGCGCCGGAAACCTCAGATGATGCGGCAGTATGGGAGTTCCCTCCCAATCTATTGTGCCGGTGGTTTGATCACCTCTTTTGCACCATCGACAGACTCTGCAAGGGCATCCCTTACGGCCTTAGATACATCCGCCCCAACCGCATCTCCAGCTTCAACAGCCCCGGTGACGGCTTCCTTGGTGGTCTCCTTGACATCGGTGCCAGCCTTGCCTCCTGCCTTTATGGCCGCCTTCGTTGCTGCAACAGCCGCCTTGCCCACATCCGCACCCACCTCTGCCCCCGCTTTCACAATTCCGAAGACAGTGCTCTTTATGGTCACGAACAAGTCGCTACCCATTTCCGCTGCTGCCTCGATTGATCCTGATACGATCTCCCCCGCTCTTTTTTCAATGGCAACCGTTAAGTCACCCGCTCCAGCAACGGTTGCCTTCACCAGATCAGCGGTCGTTTCCACGATGGATTGCGCTTTTTCGCTCGAGCTGCTGATGGCTCCAATGACCGCCTTTTTAGTAACTCGGCTAACCGCCGAGATGAGATTCTCAACCATTTCAAACCTCCATGCTCAGGTTTCGCTAAAAATTAACCTCTAACCATGCCGCCGACGCGGCGGTTCTTACGGTTTTTGCCTTCTGCGCCTTTGGTTGCGCTTTGTTGCTCGAAGACCAAATCAACGAGGAGTTCCAAGGGCATTTGACGCCAACCAAATTGTTTCTCACCTTCCCATTCCTGCCGAGCGGTTCCTGGCTATAGGCTTGCCTGGAAGACTTTGCGGAAGTGAAAACCATAAACAGCAAAGGTCATGGCCATGGGAAAGAGCTGGGGCCGCCGGAACAGGGACCAGAAGAGCAGCTTCCAATATTGAAAACGGGCCCGGTCCTTGACGCCCAACACGAGCATGGTCTTGGGAAAAGCAAAGGCATAACCAAAGTGCAGATGCAAGTATCTGGCGTGAAAGTGCAACCCTCTCTTCTCCAAAGGGCGGTACTCCCGCAGATAGGCGCGCACCCGCTCGTAGTAGGGCCTTGGGGAGTAGATGCCGCTGATTATCTGCTCGTAGCCCCGGTATAGGGCATCCAGGCCCATCTTGGGCGCGATGTTGGTGGAGAGGTCGGTGTTGTCGCCGGTGGTCTCGGCCAGCAGGCGGCCCTCCTGGGCTATCCGCTGGTAGAGTTGGCTGCCCCGGGGGGCGTTCAAGAGCCCCACCATGGCCGTGACGATCCGGCTGTTTTGGATCAGTTCGATCTGCTTGCCAAACACCGAGGGGGAGTCGTGGTCAAAGCCCACGATGAAGCCGCCGCGCACCTCCAAGCCGAAGCTCTGGATTTTTCTAACGCAGGCTACCAGATCGCGGCCCCGGTTCTGCAGCTTGCTGCACTCCGCCAGACTGTCCTCATTGGGGGTCTCTATGCCCACGAACACTCCTTCGAATCCGGCCCGCACCATCATCCTCATCAGCTCCGGGTCGTCGCTCAGGTCGATGGAGGCCTCGGTGGACAGGATGAAGGGGTGCTTGTGCAGGCGCATCCAGGCGATGATAGTGGGCAATACCTTCCTTTTGAGCTTGACCTTGTTGCCGATGAAGTTGTCGTCAACAATGAACAGGGATCCTCGCCAGCCCGCTGCAAAGAGGCTATCCAGCTCGGTCAGAACCTGCGCGGTGGACTTGGTGCGCACCTTGCGCCCGAAGAGCGAGGTTATGTCGCAGAATTCGCAGTTATAAGGGCAGCCCCGGGAGTATTGCAGGCTCATGGAAGCATAGCGCCTGAGCTTTAGCAGGCTCCACATGGGCAAGGGAGTGTCCGCCAGGGCGGGGAACTGGTCAGTGGTGTAGACGGCCCGGGCTTGGCCGGCCTCCAAGTCCCGCAGAAAAATGGGCAAGGTGACCTCGGCCTCGCCCAATACAAAGTGGTCGATCCCCTCGAACTCGTGGTGACTGGCGGTGAACAGGGGGCCGCCGGCCACCACCTTGACCCCCTTTTCGCGGCAGCGGGCCAAAACCCGCTCAACCGATTTCCTTTGGATGGCCATGGCGCTGATAAAGACACACTCCGCCCACTCCAGGTGCTTGTCCTTCAGGGACTCAACGTTCTCGTCAACCAGCTTTATTTCCCAGGCCTCCGGAAGCATTGCCGCCACAGTCACTAGCCCCAGCGGCGGGTGCAGAGCCCTCTTTGCGATGAACTTGAGGGCGTACTTGAAGCTCCAGAAAGTGTCCGGGCTCTGGGGATAGATTAGAAGCGCTCTCATTTTAATACCTCACTTGAGATCGTCTCCCGAAGGATCAAATCGTCACGAGTCATGCTATTCACCGTTGATAAGGTTGCTTGGGATGGCGGCAACTCAGGTGGCAAGAGAAGTGGCATCGACGCCATGCCTCATGACACAATTGCGTCAATATTTGCCGCATCATTGGAAACGGACTTTCAGGCTTGTAAACGCATGGTAAACAGCGCTACTTTCCCACAACTTTCTCGACCTCTCCAACCTTTTGCTGCACCTTGCCGGCCCTGATTTCGTCCTTGCCTTTGCCTTCCAATTCGGAATTCAAGCCGACCTTGCCGGCGAGTTTCTTAAACTTGCCCACTACCTTGTGAAACGCGCCTTGCGTTTGGTCTTTCGTACTTTCTTTCATGACATTCTCCTTCGAATAAATATCGCATTATTGGAGGGCGGCCTTGACGCCGTCCTTATAGATCAGGCCGCTTGATTCCGCGATCTGCGGCGTACCAGCAGCCACACGACAAGGGTTATGACAAATAGCACCAGGAAGGCGTAGAACAATATCTGGGCAATTCCCGGGGCGGCCGCAGCTATGTTGGTGAAGGCAAAAATGCCTGCTACCGTTGCGATTACCAGAAAAATAATGGCTAACTTGATCATTTAGGTCTCCTTTATAATAGGCGCGCTTCATTGCCCGGCCCGGTCTGCGAACGGCCTCGGTGCCGGGCCCAAATCGATAAGCAGTATCTCGCTGCTCTCTTGCGCCGTGACGGAAACCGAGGGTTCGTTTGTGAAACCCACACCATCACCCTGGGTCAGGACGATCTCTTGCAGAGCCGCTTCGCCGCTGATGACATGGAGCCAGGCGCTCCGCCCCGGCAAAAGCTCGTGTATAAGGTGATGCCCGGGGTCGAGTATGCTTGAATAGATGAGGGCGTCCTGGAGGATCTTCAGCGATTTCCTGCGCCCGTCCGGAGAAGCGATTATGCACAGCAGGTTGTGACGCTGAGCCGCCGGAAAGTGTATCTGCTTATGCGCGGAATCGAGCTCTGCCTCACCTGGGCGCAGGGAAATCCGGAAAACATGCGCACGGTCGGTGGGTGATGGATTCGTCTCCTTGTGGCGGACTCCACGGCCAATGGTCATGTATTGAAACTCGCCCGAGTGAACCACGCCCGAATTGCCATTTGAGTCCTCTTGCGCCAGGACTCCCCTGTAAACATAGGTGACTATTTCCGTTCCCGTGACCGTAACCTGGGGAGCGATCTCTCCTGCCTGCAGCAACATTTCATTGAAAGCCGCCAGGTTCCCAAAGCCACCGCCAAAAGGGTCTGCATGCCCATTGGAATAGAACGTCAGCCAGGCGTCCTGCTTGCCCCGGTGCACATGGCGGCGTTCGTTGTTTCTGCGCAGACTCATCATCGGCCTGTCACTCTCACCAAATCACCAAAAAGGGGCAGCTTGCGTGAGGAGTATCCGGTTCCATGTTTTGACCTCTCATGAGGTTCAGCAAGCCCGCCATGCCGTAGCCGGGGAAGGCCATGAGGCTCACGCGGCCACCCGATCTTTGAGGGCCGCCTGACTCCAACCAATCGCCGCCGATTTTTTGCATGGACTCTAGTAGATCGGAGGACAGGGGGGCGCTGCCAAGCGCATATAAAATCTTGCCCAAAGCCTCCTTGAACCCCGCAGACTCCTCTTGGGAGGGAAGCCGAAACCTCAGCGCTTCCCGGGCCAATCTGGTGCCAGCCATTGACAAGGAGACCGGAGGCCAAACCAGGCTTTGCGCTCCGGCAGACGATCGCACCGGCTTGCCGCCCAGGATGAAATTGGCCCTTTCCAAAAGCAGCGAGGCTGCTTGGGGGCTAAAGGTCAGGGGCGTAAGGTTCTTTATTCCCTCAAAAGAAGCCAGACAGGCCCAGGCCTGCAGTCGGTATGCGGTCAGTGATTCATCTTCCATCTCCAGGCTCAGCGAACCCAGGAGGCCGGGCGCAGCCTCCTGAAATTCGGCCGTGGGCTCTTCATCCTGATTCACTCCCAACAGCTCCGACATACGTTCGTGTTGGGAATCAATGCCGGTTGCCAGCGAACGCATCTCCCCCATTTGTTGATCCAAGAGATGGGCCAGTTTCAGCACCAATGCCGGCGATGCCGGAGGCTGGTTTTCCGGCCTCTTTTCGGCCTGCGCGCCGCCAATAATCTGGTGCTTTATTGATCTGCTGGTTTCCAGATCCGGCTGCGGCGGCTTGGTTCCGGCCTTCATGGTTTCCAGGGCGCCGCTGTCGCGGTGACTGGCGATCCAACTTTCCCAGTGATGCATCAAATGCTTCAGATGGATGGGATCGAAACCGATATCTTCACTGTTTGGGGAGGCCTCCAGAGTTTTGAAAACCCCCGGCCGCCCTTCCTCGACATCCACTTGGGCTTGGCTGATATCGGGAGGCCTGAGCAGGAAGACTTGATCAAAGCAACCAGCCAGGATCCCGGATTGGTCCCGGGCAAGATAGGTTTGTGGAAGGACTACGCTTTTTATCACTTTTTTACCTATAACCCTAATTTGCGCGGCAAAGGGGCCTGTTTTGTGATTCTTGCCCCGGCTTTGCCGCAGGGTGTACACAATCCCAAGTCTCAGCCTGTAAAGCCCGTTTTCCGCCAAGCGCTCATGCCTGCGAGGTCTCCCCTGTTGGCCGGCCTTAGCTGGGCGGTTAGGGCTCTGGTTGCATTGCCCAGACTAGGCCTCGGGCGGGCCCTCGAATTTTAGGTGCCCGCGCGCCGCCGCCACTTGAACGGCCAGAAGCTCAACCTTGGGAACCACGCTTTTGGCGATGTTTTGTATTTGGCTTCGGGAATACTCCGCCTCGGGCGTGTCCGGGTAGGCGGCCATGACACCCTCGTAAAGACCTAGAGCTTCATTAAGGTCCTTGGTCTTGTAATGCATTGCATGCGCCGCCGCATATTGCTTGCCGACCTCTGTAGGTGCTGCTTCGTTTCTCATGCCTTGTTCTCCGTTCTTTTCTTGTCAAGTTTTCAGTTTCCGAGAGCCATGGGGTCTCAATTTAACTTCCCTGACTTCATGGAACTCCTACCCTCATAGATGCAATTTGAGGTCCAACGCTATAAATGAATATTTATTAGATAGTTATAAGGACAGGCCAGACTGTGCCTGCTTATGGATTCATTCAAAACGGACTACGCGGCCATCATTTTGATCGACTTAGATCGGCATGCCAGTCGTGGATTGGTGCGTCACAGGAATTTTCAAAAATTGATACCAAAGGTTGGGCTTGCCCTGCTTTTGCCTGCCAACAAACGGAACTATTTGAATAAACTATGTTAATGGTTTGAGGACTATCGGAGCCCATCATAATGACGTATACTAAACTCAAGATGATGGAGGCTTGCGATGCGCGTGGAGGATCTGCACCACAAGGAAATCCTGGAACTGGACCCGGAGGGGGGATTGATCCGTTTTGCGGGGCAGCGCGCACTTTTGCTCGACGCAGTGGCCATGGGGATATTGCGCCAATACCTGGTTGCCAACTTCGGCTTAAACGCAGCCCGGGCTGTTCTGACCCAGTTCGGCTTCGCCCATGGGTGGCGCATGGCAGAGGCCCTGAAAAAGGAATTCGTGTGGGCCAATGATGATGAATGGCTACGCGCCGGCTCCCGAATACACACCTTGGGAGGACTTTTTCGCATCCAGCCGGGAAGCGAAGGCCCACTCACCAAAAAGGGGGCCATGCTGCTCGCATCCTACGAGGCAGAGCAGCATCTCTTGCATTTCGGACGCTCCGACTCGCCTGTTTGCTGGACCATTTGCGGCCTCATGAGCGGCTACATCAGCCGAACCACCGGCAAAGAAATCTATGTGCTCGAAGATCGCTGCCTTGGCGAGGGCCACGCGGGATGCCATTTCCTGGGACGTACACGAGAGGAATGGGGCCAAGAACGCGCCGAGGATCTGGCATTCTTCGACTCGGGACGCCTTCAAGAGTGCCTTGATGTCTCGCTGAGCAGGGTCACCGAGACCCTAAAGGCCGCGGAAGAAAAGCTTCGGGCACATCATCAAGTGTTGGCTCGCTTGACGCGGGAAGTGGATGAGTCTCTGGGAATCATCGCCAAGAGCCCCAAAATGCGGCGGGTTGTGGAACTGGCGCAAAGGGTGGCCAAAGTCGATGCCACCGTGCTCATTACCGGCGAAAGCGGGGTGGGAAAGGAAAGGATCGCGCGCCTTATCCACGACGAGTCAACCCGCGCCGCTGGGCCGTTCATCGCCGTCAACTGCGGCGCCATCACCGAGACGCTCTTTGAGAGTGAACTTTTCGGGCATAAACGCGGCGCTTTCACCGATGCGGCTTCTGACCGGCAAGGCCTGTTCGAAACGGCCAATCACGGAACCCTTCTTCTGGACGAAATCGGTGAGATATCTCCAAGTATGCAGGTCAAACTCCTGCGGGTTCTGCAGGAGAGGGAGATTCGGCGGGTTGGAGAAAGCAAGAACCGGCCGGTGGATGTCCGGGTCCTGGCTGCCACCAACCGTGACCTGGCCCACGGGGTTGCGGACGGCGTTTTCCGGCAGGACCTCTATTACCGTCTCAAGGTGGTCGAGTTACCCGTGCCGCCGCTCCGGGACCGCAGAGACGACATTTTGCCGCTCGCCCGGGCGCTGCTCGCGGAGGCGGCGGTTCGCATGGGGCGTAAAATAGTAGGCCTCGCCCCCAGCACCGTTGATCAGCTTCTACGCTATGAGTGGCCAGGCAACGTGCGCGAGTTGGAAAACGCCATGGAACGCGCCGTAGCGATGGCGCGCGGAAATCGCGTGGTACTCGAGGACCTGCCGGAGGAGATCAGACAGACGTTCCGCAAACCGGTGGTTAATGAGGAAACGGTGCAACCTCTCAAGGAAGTCGAAAAGGAGTACATCATCGCAGTGCTGGAGCTAAACAATGGAAACCAGACGCGCACCGCAGAACAGCTCGGAATCGGCACGGCGACGCTTTACCGTAAGCTCAAGCAATACGGCCTCACCGGGCAACATCAGGCCCAACGGAACAAGTCAACAACTGGGTTAAAAGCGTAGAAATCACGATCGCCTGGCGTTGCATTTTTAGGACAAGGCAATATTTTAGATCGTGCCAAGCAAGCTTAAGCCTTGAAGGGGAGGCCCCATTTACTCTTACAGATCTTCTATATTAGAGGTGGATCCCGAAAATCGGACGGAGTTCCGACAAAAAAACCTGCCCCAAAGCAAGAAATCCCGCCGCGCTTTTCAGCGGAGCGGGATTTCTTGTACAAATTATGTAATGCCGCTTAGGGCACGGCTACTTACCAGCGGTTGTTATTGCGGGGTTCGCGGGGCTTGGCCTCGTTAACCTTCAAATCCCTACCGTCTATGTTTTTGCCGTTCAAGGCCTGGATGGCGGCTTCGCCACCCGCAGTGTCCATCTCCACGAAGCCGAAGCCACGGGAGCGGCCGGTTTCGCGGTCTGTGACGATCTTGGCCGAGTCCACGGTACCATACTGCTCGAACTGACCACGCAGGCCCTCTTCTGTAGTGTCAAAGGACAAATTGCCCACATAAAGGTTCTTTCCCATCTAAAAACTCCTTAAAAAAGAAAATTGTGCAACCCGCTTCCGCCAACATCGGCGAAAGGACTTTAACCAGAAAGCCCAAACTTTGCTGAAATGGCCTGGTGATATGCCAGGAAAGATTAGCGGCAGTAAAAAGCGTTGTGGCCGGGTCGACGTTAAACATACCCCTCAATTTCGCGGTGTCAACTGGTATTTATTTTTGTCGCTATTTACGATTACAGATTTTCACGTGTAGAAGTCCAAGTCAGCTCTTGGCTGTTCAATCTTGGGGAAAAATGTACTCCTCGCAACGTCAGGAATGTACCGTACATTCCCTTGCCTGCCATGAAATCATTTCACCCAACCACATTTTGTGATGGTCATCCCGAATTAGATCCAGCCAATTCGACAGTGCTAAACATCAATTGGAAGTATTCATCGTAAAAACTTGAAGCCAAATCACTTCATATTTACTTCAGGGGCTTTTATGTGTTAGTCAACACAATTGATCCACTGCTAACACATTGAAATATTAATAATTATCTACAAAGAACGCACTCTCCCCAAAACCGAGGGGGACCGGGGGGGGGCAACCCCTTCTTTTCCGAAAAAGAAGGGGGTCCTCCCCGGGAAAAATTGCTTCAAGAGCATCCCGATTACTGAAGGCCTTGCTCAACTAGGCAGGTTTTCGTCATGGCCGAAAGGCTCTGCCGGTAAGAATGTGCGGGTGGGAACCATTTCTTTTTGTATGTGAATTCAAACGTCAATTGCAACAGGTGGCTTTAGTAAAGACTTCGCTTGGTGTGAGGTAGCCCAGCCTTTTTCGGGGCCTGCTGTTTAAAGCATCTACAAATTGCTCCAGTTGTTTGGCGGTG
>JASFOZ010000114.1:0-9955 GCA_050116255.1 Desulfarculaceae bacterium | reverse complement strand
AGCCAAGGGCGTTTAAAAGAGAATCATTTGCCTCCAATAGCCGGCCCTCTTTCATGGTGGTCAAAATCACCCATACTGGACCGGCCTGAAGAGTTTGGGCCAGCTTTTCTTCGGACAGAATCAAGGCCTCCTGGGCAAGTTTGCTCTGGGTTATGTTTTGGAAAAAGGCCAGGGTGGCGATGCGGCCTTCCCATTGGGTAATCATGGCTTTTACCGAAAGCCATCTGGTTTTGCCTGTTTGATCCAGGATCCTAAAGACGTATCTTTCGGGAACCTTGAATCCTCTCAATCTTTTATAATAACGCTCTTTAACCATCTGCCGGTCGTCAGGATGAACCAGGTCGGCGATGCCGCCTTGTATTTGACGGGGACGCAGGCCCAGCACTTCAGGGGTTACGGCGTTGAAGACTTTGACCTCGCTGTCTTGGATCACCAATATGGCCTCTTGGGCGTTTTCCACCAGCAGCCGGAATTTTTCCTCGGATTCCTTTAAGGCCTTTTCCGCATGCTTGCGCTTGGTGACATCATGGATTGTAGAAGATAAGAATATCTTCCCTTGAATCAGGGCAGGCCCGGCGTAGATTTCAACGTCTCTTACCTCTCCGGATGCCAGCCGATGACGGGAGTTGAAAAAAAACTGCCTTTTTGAAACCACCTTTTTTATCCTCTCCCCGAGCTTTTGGGCGGACAAGGTGGTCATGTCGAGCAGGTTTTTGGAGGTCATCTCCTTTTTAGTGTAGCCATAGAAACGGCAGGCAGCCTGATTGGCCTCCACCACGGAGCCGTCGTCCGGGTCGATGATCATTTTTACCGCCTGATCGGTTTCATAAATCAGGCGGTATTTATCGTTGTTTTCCCTGAGGGCCTGGCCGGTATCTTGATATGCCGCGAAACCGGAAAAGTCACTACGGCTTTTAAGCTCCGGGGCCGGAAAAGTCTCCGGCATGGGTTGCTTGCCGGGGTCTTTTGTTTTCAGCCTATCCCTTCTGGGGCAGTTGGGTCCATCCTTCATGCTCGATCCCCCTCATAGACATCTCTTGGGGCCACAGAGGCAGCTAGTGGCGATCGTGGCTAAATCATTTTCGGATTAATTGATTATGGCAAATGAGTCACCGGATAGATTGGGTGTTTATTTTTTGGGTAATGCCTTGGTTTTATCATGGCTAACAGGTTTTATACCAGTTGCTTGGATCGTGTGCTTGCAAAAGACTCCTCAATCCCGGGGGGTGGCCATAAAAATTTCCACGTGGTTTTGTTTGCAGCCTATGAATGGGATCCCCGGAGCCGGGGCCGATAGCTGCCTGCTATCATGTTATCTGGACGGCCGCATTTATTTAGATCAGATGCCACCGCCGGCGGCGTGCCCTTAATTCTATCCCCCGGGCTTTTTCTTTTCCTTTTTAATCTAAAGAGGCCCGAATAATCAACTCGCTATGAGTATATAAAGGGCCCGGATTCACCTAACGGTAACTTGGAAGCTTCATCCGTGTAACAAGCCTCCTGTAAAATCCCTACGATACGGCACAATTTATTCGTTCGCCAATTGAGGTTGGCATCAATGATGAGATCAGGTGGGGAAAATGCCTCAGCTACCCAGCGAACAGAAGTTTTACGCACAATTGCCCCTGGAACTGCCCGGCATTGGTCACATTTTTTCAACCATCAAGAGTGAGTTTCTTTTCAGCCAGGGTTCCCTGCAGAAACAGCTGCGTGAGGCGATCCAAGAGGAGATGCCTATAGGGCTGTTTATTGTGAACATAAGGGCTTTCTCGCTGTTTGAGAGCCTTTACGGCGCGGAGGCGGCTGAACAGGTCCTGACCCGTTTGGAGGAGTTGTTGCGCGGGACCATAGAAGAAGTCATCTCTGAAAGCAGGTTTGTTTTCATTGAAAAAGTGGATCGGGCCTCTTTGGCAGTCTTGTTTCAGGACGGCCCCATGAACCTGACCCTGCTTATGGACCGGGCCCTGGCCCTGCGGGTGGCGGTACGCCACCAACTCAATCAGGAGGTGGTGCATCTAACCGGCCAGAAGCTCAAATTGGAAGTGGGCTGTTCTCTGGTGCCCCCGGAGCCAAAGGATGATCTGCGGGGGCGCTTGTACCGGGCCCTTTATGACGCCCAACAGGTGGCCGAAGGGGTATTAGACGCCAAGCGCCTTTCCTTGATGGCCGAGTTTAGAAAGCTGATCGACAAGCCCTTGCTGTTTTCGGTCTATCAACCCCTGGTGGACCTGCGCAACGGCAATATCCTGGGCTGGGAGGCCCTGGCCCGGGGTCCCCAAGAGGGTTATTTCAGCTCACCCAAGGCCATGTTTGATTTCGCCGAAGAGGTGGGCACCCTTTTTCAGCTGGAAAGGGCCTGCCGGGAACAGGCCTTAAAAGGCCTGGGCCGGATTGCGCCCGGCCAGAAGCTGTTTTTGAATATTCACCCCCAGACCCTGGGCGATCCTGACTTTCGCGCCGGAGAAACCCGGCGTTTGTTGCAGCAGTACGGCCTGAATCCCGCTAGTGTGGTATTCGAGATTACCGAACGCCATTCCATAAAGGACTTTTCCTTGTTTCACCGCACCTTGGATCATTACCGTTCTCAGGGGTTCAAGGTGGCCATTGATGACGTGGGCACCGGCTATTCGGGACTCAACCGCATAGCCAGGCTCAGGCCCGATTACATAAAGGCGGACATGGGCCTGGTGCGGGGGGTGGATGCCAACCCGGTGCAGAGGGCGCTTTTGGAGACCTTGGTGACCTTTACGGACAAGATCGGCTGCGGGATCATCGCCGAAGGGATCGAGACCGCCACCGAGCTTTCCAGCCTGGTCTCCATGGGCGTGCATTTCGGACAGGGTTACTACCTGGCCAAGCCCGCCCTTCCCAAACCCCAGTTGAGGGTGAAGTTGCCTCTGAATCCTGAACCGGCCAAGGCTGTGCCCGCCAATTGGAAATGCTCGATTCCGGTCCGGGAGCTGGTGGAGCCGGCGCCCATGGTATCTGCCAAGACCAAGGTGAGGAAGGTCAAGAAGATCCTGGACAGCCATCCCATCAGCGGTTTGGTGGTGGTGGAAAACAAACGGCCGGTGGGGTTGTTGATGAGCCACAGCCTGGACCGGCAGTTGGGGACCTTGTACGGGACCGCCCTTTATTATGACCGGGAAGTGAGTCTGGTGATGGACCCTCATCCCCTGATAGTGGAGAGCTCCACGCCGGTGGAGGCGGTGGCGGCCAAGTCCACCACCCGGGACCGGTTTAAGCTCTATGACCATATAATCGTCACCTCTAACCAGGCAGCCTTGGGTGTGGTCAGCGTGCAAAAGATGCTCGATGCCTTGGCCCGGGTTCAGGTGGAGATGGCCAAAGGAGCCAACCCCCTCACCGGCCTTCCCGGGGGAGTGGCCCTTGAGCAGGAGATCGAGAGATGTTGCGCTCTGAACTTACCCTTCAGCCTGATCTATGTGGACCTGGACAATTTCAAAATATTCAACGACGGTTTTGGCTTCGAGGCCGGCGACAAGATGCTGCGGCTGCTGGCCGACATTCTGCAATGGGCCTGCCGCCGGCATGGCATGGGCCAGGCCTTTGTGGGGCACATCGGAGGCGATGACTTTGTGGTGATCACCACTCCTGACCGGGCGGACCGTTTGTGCACTGGAGTGGTGCGCTGTTTTGAGCGTTTGGTGAGGGGGCTTTACCGCCCCCGGGATATTAAGCGGGGGTTTGTGCTGGCCAAGGGGCGGGATGGCCGCCTGGATCAGTTCCCCTTGGTTTCGGTTTCCTTGGGCATCGTGGACTGTGTGGGCAAGGGATGCGATCTGGCCTTGATAGCCAAGCGGGCGGCGGAGGTGAAAAGGTTCGCCAAATCCAAGCCCGGCCATATCTTTGTCCACGACCGCCGCCTGCCCTTGGGATTGGAATGACCAACCAGGTTCCGGCAGGTTGCTTACCTGCCGGAGAGCCGTTTACGGCTGAAGGTTAAGGGCACCCGCATTCCTATTTTTCCTCGAAAGTGTGCAACCAATTCGTTGCATTTTGTTCACACAACTGCCGCTCCCGCCATGCCTAAGACTGATAAAATATTAGCGAATTTGAAAGGCTGTCAAATTGTGGACAGACACAAAAGTACACGGAAACAAAAACAGCCCCACCAAGGCATAAGCAGGGAGGCCTGGAATCCGAATGGCGCTACCGGACGATAAAAGTAGCAATAACTTTCACTTGCATGTTGTTTTTCCCCAAGGACGCCTGTCTGGAGCTGGGATCCTGGAGCGATTGTACAAGGATTTCCTGGGCACGGGCCGCGACCCGGCTGGTTTGCCCTTTTGCAAAGACGACGTCACCTGCGGATGTGAGAACGAACTACAGGCCGTGGTGATCGGGTCCCGGGAAGATGTGGACCTACCCCAGACCATTGAGCAGTCCAATTATTTTCAAAATATCATCAGGCGTCACCGCCAGGGCGAGACCCCGCGCAGGGTCATCAATGAGCTGGAAGATTGGCTGGCCTCCAATAACAAAGGGGTGTGGGAGAATAGTTGGGTGCGCCTGCCCCTGAACCGCTTGACCCGCCTGTCTCTGAAGACCTTGCAGCAAGACCTGGCCGCGGACAAGAAAAACCGCGCCGCCGGGCGCCGCCGTGACGCGGGCAGCTTTTTTCTGTATAGCGCCGGCCGGACCTATCTGCGCATTCCGGTCAGCTATCTGCTTAAGCTGGCCCTGGTGGATGTGGCCGGCAGGCAAAAGGACCTGGCCCCATGGCTTAGGGACAAGGTCCTGGACCTGGCCGAGCATTTTCTTTGCGATAACTCCTCGCCTGAGACCTATTCTTTTCATCTCAGCAGCTTTTCGCCAAGGCGTAGCCTGGGCGCCCATGTCGCTGCGGAGACGGCCCGCCGCTTTCTGCTGGTGCAGCTGGTCAATCTTTATGCCGAGCGTTTTTTGGGTTTGCAGGATGCGGGTCAAAGGGTCTCGGCCTATTTTGCGCCCCATCCCCCCTGGCGCCAAAAGCGCCTGAGCGAATGCATCACAGATGCCTTTTACCGGGACCTGTTTATGAACCCCTGCCTCTCGGGCTGGGACCAGGGCGAGGACAAGCACCGTTATATGCATCTGTGCCACCAGGTCTTGTCCCGGGCCCAGCTCAACGCCATGGGCCGGCTCAAGGAGGCCGGCATCATCACCAACAATCTGGTGGTCCTGCCCAACGCCTCCAACATCAGCCTGGCCAATAACGGCACCCATGTCAGCCTGGGCAGCCACATTCTGACCCAGGCGTTCTCCGACCCCTCCTCGGGGCTCGGCCCCCGGCAGGAGAAGCTGCTCGGCGATTTGGCCATAAAGATAGTGGAGCATTTTCTGCCCTTGTTCGTGGGCACCTACAGCGCTGCCCCCTTTCGGCTGGGCTTTGCCGATTTTCAACCGGAGAGGCTGCTGAACTTTCTCCCCTATCAATTGGACTACACCCATCTGCGCATGATCTGGCGGCGGTGGCGCAAAAAGGCCAGGCTCAAGATCAGGCCTTTGGGTCTGCCCTTGTCCCCTTTCGGCCCCCCTTGGCTGGACCGGTTGCTGTCGCGTCTTCTGCGCCTGCCCGGCGACTTGGTGCCGGACTTCAGGCTCCTGGACTACCTGGTGGCCCTGATGAGCACCTACAAGAGCCCCGCCCTGAACGGGAGAATCGGCAACCAGGACCGGCTGAAGCAGGATCTGGCCAGCCTGGGGGTCTTCGATCCCCGCATGCCGGTTTATCTGCCCTACCGCCAGCGCAGCCTGGCCCAGGCGGGTTATTCCGGGTTTGAGGGCCGTTTTTATAGCCTGTTCTCCAGCCTGGAGCGGGACCTGGGCGAGGGGGTCGACTTGCAGTGCCTGGTGACCGCCTTGGCCTATAAACTGATCGCCTCCGGCATCTGGACCCACATGCACATTCCCGATGACCCGGAAGTGGAGAGCGAGCGCAGGCAGATATTCTTCGGATCTGCCATCGGCCTGCCCACCTTTTATGTACGGACTGATACCGGCAACCTCTTTTTGAGAATGCTGGTGGAGCGGACCCAAGGCATAAGACACAGCCGGCGCTATCCCGGTTATTTCAGGGTGCCCCAGACCCAGTTCCGCGCCGCCTTGGCCCGGTTTTTACAGCTGGAGGGGGCTGATCTAATCGAGTGTATGGGGCTTGAAGCGGATATGAATCAGTTGAGGGCCCGGCTGCAAAACCCGGAGCAAAACTCGGCCGTCTCTTTGCTCACTCGGGCGGTACTTAGCCGGATCGGGTGCAGAAAACCCCTGCAAGCCGAGGCCGAGACCTTCAATCAAGGGGCTGAAGAGTATTACCGCGAGGGCCTGAGCGTTGAATATTGCCGGGAGGCCTTGGCGGTGGTGGAGCGCGACCTCAAAGAAATGGGCTTGCGCTCCGCTGGAGTTGACAACCGCCTGGGCCGGGCCCTGGACTACATCACTAAGGGCAGGGATCCGGTTGAGCTGTGGCGCCGGATCGGGGCCGAGCTCTTGGCCAAAGAGATAAGCGGCCCGCAGATTATCATTGCCGTTAACCTTTTATTGCTCAGCATCTGCATGCGGGCGCAGCAATCGCAGCAAAATCTTGAACAAAAGCCTGGCCAAGGAGAAGGCACTCATGGGCTTGATGACTCACCAATACATAGAGCGGCGCACGGGTGACGTACACACGGAACGGCTCTTTGGGGACCGTTTGGTCAATTTTCTCTACTCCGGGGTCAGGGAGAATGCGCCCACCGTATTCAAGGCCCTGACCAGCGCCCGTATATCCAATCTCTTGGGCCTTTTGAACTTTGAGGCCTTTTTGGGGTGCAGGCTGCGCTCGGCCCGGGACTTGTTGCGGTCCTGGGGAGTGGATGTCAGTGAATGTGTTGACGAGCCTGAGGAGCTTGACACGCCGGCCAAGGTCTTCACGCGCAAGATCCGTTACTGGCGATGCCGCCCCATGGCCGACAACCTGCGGGCGGTGGTGTCGCCGGCTGATTCCCGCCTGCTTCTGGGCTCCTTTGCCCGTAACTCGCTTTTGTTCGTTAAGGACAAGTTTTTTGACTTCAACGAGCTGTTGGGGGAGACAAAGACCCGCTGGCTGACCGCCTTTAAGGGCGGCGATTATGCCGTTTTCCGCCTGACTCCCGAGAAATACCATTATGTGCACACCCCGGTGACGGGCAGGGTGGTGGACTGCTACGAGTTGCCGGGCCAATATCACTCCTGCAATCCCGGCGCGGTCGTCAATCTGGTGCATGCCTACTGCAAAAACAAGCGGGTGGTGACCGTCATTGATACGGATGTGGAGGGGGGCACTGGCGTGGGCCTTGTGGCTGTGGTGGAAGTGGTGGCCTTGATGGTGGGGGATATCGAGCAATGTTACAGCGAAAAGGAGTATCAAGATCCCCAGGCGGTGATTTCGGGGATGTTCCTGCAAAAAGGCCAGCCCAAGAGCGTGTTCAGGCCGGGCAGCAGTACGGTGGTGCTGCTGTTCAGCCCCCGGCGGTTGTTCTTTGATCCTGATTTGGTGGCCAATCAGAGGGCCGGTTGGGTTAAAAGCCGGTTCTCCGAAGGATTTGGCAGGCCCTTAGTGGAAACCGACGTGAATGTACGCACCCAGGTGGGCTTGGCTAAAAAGGAAATAATAAGATAGGGGAACGGCGATGTATGAGGAGATTTTTATTTTGGCCTTGGCCTGCCTCTATGGTTTTTTACTGCTTTGGGCCTGCCGGCATCTGCCTGGCGAGCGGTGGCAGATAGCCGCCACCATTCCCGTGCACCGCAATGCCGCCGGCCAGTGGCAGGGTGTTAACCTTACCTTCTACGGCCTGCTCACCGCCAGCGGCGTTTTGGCGGCGGCGATTTTGATGCTGGTGATGCTGGGGTCGGTGGGGGTGGACACCTTGGGCACCTTGATATTCATAACGCCCCTTTTATCGGTATGTATTCCCGCCTCACGCCTGGTGGCGCGTTGGGTGGAGAAAAAACCAGCCACCTCCACCATCGCCGGGGCGAACTTTATAGGGATGATACTTTCGCCTTGGCTGGTCTTGGCAGCCAGGGAGTGTCTGGGGCAGAGCTTAAGGGCCGGGTTCCAGGTGCCCGTGGTTATGGCGGCCTTGATCACCTGCTACGCCATAGGAGAGGGCATGGGGCGGCTGGCCTGTGTCAGCTTCGGCTGTTGCTACGGCAAGCCCTTAAGCCAATGCGGCCCCTGGGTTCGCCGCTTTTTCCAAAACCGCAACTTCGTTTTTCAGGGTGACACCAAGAAGATTTCCTATGAAAGCGGCTTGCAGGGGCAGCCGGTCGTGCCCATTCAGGTGCTCACTTCGGCAATATACCTGGCCACAGGCCTGGCCTGTCTGTATCTATTCTTAAAGGCATGGTTTTCATTGTCGCTGATACTGGGCTTGGTGATCACCCAGGGCTGGCGGGCCTATTCCGAGACCCTGCGGGCCGATTTCAGGGGTGGGGGCAGATTGACCGCGTATCAATGGATGGCTTTGGCTGCCATTCCCTACGGCATTTTAATAGCCGTTCTCTTTCCCCTGCCCGCCGGGATGTGGTTGAGCCCTGATTTAAGTGCTGGGATCGAGCTGTTATGGAACCCGGCGGTGCTCTTGTTCCTGCAGGGGTTATGGCTGGCGTTGGTGTTCTACTCCGGCCGCAGCAAGGTGACCTCGGCCACCATTCAGTTCCACGTGCTTCGCAGCGAGATCTAATCCTAGATCATAGCGGGTGGCGTCCCGCCCTTGATGTAAATTGCCCGCCCGCCGCTTCCGGTCTTCAATCAGAAGGTGGTTTTTTATCATACACCTGGGGATAGAGCTCGCGTGAGCATTCGGGACAAAGGCTGTGGCTGAACTGAAAATGGGAGTTGTCCTGGATATATCTTTCCACCTCCTGCCAAAAGCCCTTGTCGTCGCGGATTTTTTTGCATTTGGCGCAGATGGGGATCAAGCCTTGCAGGGTCTTGACTCGAATGTCGGCCTTTTCCAGCTTTTGGATTACTTTTTCTTTTTCTTGTTCTGATTTTTTTCGCTCTTCGATTTCGTAGGCGAGTTTTATATTTGTTTTTTGTACGTCTAACAGGCTCAGGTACTCCAGGCGGCGGCAGCGGTTCAAAAAGTGCAGTATGGACAAACCCAGACCGTTGGCCAAGGCCAGGTATAAAAAATACCTCAGCAATCCTTCAGCCCCCAGATTGTATATGCTATAGCTGACGGCCAGGAAACCCAGGCCGAAAAAAGCGCAGGCGGCGATGGTATAAGGGAACTTGTTGTTTACGAATTGATATATTATCAGGGTCGCAATGAAAACATGGGCGGCATTATGCATAAAGGTAAGTTTGCGCAGAAACATCAGCACCAAAAGAGCGAAAATCATCACCATTTGATTGAGTAAAATCAGTTCCTGGTATCTATCGAAATACTCATCCGCCCGCATTATAATCAGGCTCGAGTAGATGAGCACGCCCGCGGTCAGGGATCTTAGGGCCAATAACCAGTAGAAATTGTTGTGTTCGGCTATGGTCATATAATCCAAGGCTATAAAGGCGAAAAAGATGATGCCTCCCAGAAGCAGTACGTTCCGGGGTATCTTTTTGAATTCCGGCCATGAATCCTTTAGAAAAGACTGCTCTAAGGTTTTGGACACGAACTCGCTAGAGACCGGAGAAAGTAATCCTTCAGGAACGTTATTATTTCTATTTTTGGGCATCATTATAGATTCAATTGCCAAGCATTTATTTATCTATTTAAAAATCCAATGCCAGGAAATTTTTTGGTCTATGCGATTCCATGGCTCAAATACTCTTTTGGAGCAGAACCGAACGCCGGGCTTTAAATTTTTTGGGGGCAGAGGCTGAGGACTAAAGCCCCTCCAGGTCGGCGGCTAATCTATACCAATTACAGGATCAAGTCAAGAAAAGCCTGGGTTTTTACTAAGCAAACCTCTCCCCGCGCCT
>JASFOZ010000113.1:0-10036 GCA_050116255.1 Desulfarculaceae bacterium | reverse complement strand
CATACCGCGTTGCCGGCTGCACTCGGGCCTCGATGTAGCTTTGGCTACACCTGCGGCCCTCGCTTGCCCCAGCGTGCCGCTGGAAGCAAAGCGCGTCGAGCAACAGATCGCCCTCACTGACCTCGACTGCTCCCGATGAAACCTTTTAGGGAGCCCAAGCCTTGGGCCGCCTTGTCTGCAAGCGGCTGGCTGTGCCGGGGTCGGGTACAAACTGCACACTGATAGGATTAACGCTCTTTTCATAAAGATCCCATGGATCCTAGTTCATTGTTCCATGCCACTCAACCTTCATGAAATATTCGGGCTAGTAGCCCAGATAGGATCTTTGCACATGAGGGTCGGCGGCCAAGGCCTGGCCGGTGTCTTCCAGGGTGACGCTTCCGTTTTCCAGGATATATCCCCGGCTGGCCACCTGCAGGGCCCACTTGGCGTTTTGTTCCACCAATAGAATGG
This sequence comes from Desulfarculaceae bacterium, assembly GCA_050116255.1. GTDB lineage: Bacteria > Desulfobacterota > Desulfarculia > Desulfarculales > Desulfarculaceae > JASFOZ01. The sequence continues at coordinate 9,583 of JASFOZ010000113.1, read as the reverse complement.
TAAGTTCCTTTTCGTCGTAGATCTTTTGAATCACCTCAAAGATGGTCTCGCGCACCACCGGGGCCAGGCCCAGGCTGGGTTCGTCGAGCATGAGCAGCTTGGGCGCGGCCAAGAGTCCCCGGCCTATGGCCAGCATCTGGGCCTCACCCCCGGAGAGGGTTCCGGCCGCCTGTTTGCGGCGCTCTTGCAGGCGGGGAAAGAGTTCAAACACAAAATCCATGTCCGCAGCCACCGCGGCCTCGTCGCTGCGGGAAAAGGACCCCATGCGCAGGTTCTCAGCCACGGTCAGCTCCGGAAACACGGCGCGGCCCTCAGGAACCTGAATTATACCCTGCCTTACGATCTGGTGGGGAGGCATGGTGTGGAGTTCATGATCATCCCAGAGGATGCGCCCGCTCTGGGGCCGGTTGATTCCGGAGATGGTCTTGAGCAGGGTGGACTTGCCCGCCCCGTTGGAGCCCAGCAAGGCCACCAGTTCACCCCGCTGAACCTGCATGGAGACCCGGCTCAGGGCCAGGGCCTTGCCGTAGGCGACCTTTATATTTTCAATGCGCAGCATGGGCGTCCCCTCCCAAATAGGCCTCGACCACGTGGGGGTCGGTGTAAACTTCCTCAGGCGCGCCCTCTGCGATCTTTTCCCCGTAATGAAGCACGATGAGGCGGTGAGAGATGTCCATGATCACCTTCATTACATGCTCGATGATCAGGATGCTGGTCCCCTGCCTGTTGATCTGCTTGATAAGCTCTATCTGTCCCACCAGTTCGGCGGGATTGAGGCCGGAGCTGGGCTCGTCCAAGAGCAGAAGCTGGGGACGGGTGGCCAGGGCCCGGGCTATCTCCAGCCTTTTGGTAAGGGCATAGGGCAGGTTCTCGGCCAGCTCGTTGCGGTACTTGTCTATGCCCACAAAGGCCAGCAATCCCTCGGCAGTCTGGCAGGCCTGTTCATCCTCGGTGAGGGCGCAGGAGCGCTTGAAAAATGAGTCCCAGACCAAACCCCAAGGGCCCTTTTTGCCCCGGTCCACCAAGGCGGCCAACACGTTTTCCAGGGCGGTCAGCTTGGAGAAGATGCGCACCACCTGGAAGGTGCGGGCGATGCCCATATTATTCACGGCAGGGGCCTTGCAGCGCGAGATGTCCCTGCCCTTGAATATGATCTTTCCCCGGCTGGGGGCGAAGGCTCCGGAGATGAGGTTGATCAAGGTGGTCTTACCGGCGCCGTTGGGGCCGATGAGGCCCATGATATCCCCTTGCTCCAGGCTAAAGTCCACGCTGTTCACGGCGCAGAGCCCGCCGAAGTTCTTGGTAAGGTCCTCGGTTCGTAAAATCTCGGACATGGCTCACTCTCCCTTATCCCCGGCCCCGGAGCCTCTAAGGCGCTCCCTGACCGCACTGGCCACACCCATAAGGCCCCCGCGCATGAACTGGATGGTGAGTACAAGCAAAAGGCCGTATATGACCAGGCGGATATCCAGCTTGATCAAATCCTCCAGATAACGCAGGGCTTCCGATAAAAAGCTGAGCACCAGGGCGCCGAAGATGGGGCCGGTAAGGGTGCCCAAACCGCCGATCATGGTCATGGTCAGGATGTCGAAGGTGGTGTGCAGGGCCATGGTCTCCGGGCTCACCAGGCGGGCGAAGTGGGCGAAAAGGGCCCCAGCGAAACCGGCGAAAAAGGCGCTGATGGTGAACACGGCCAGCTTATAGCTGGAGGTGCTTATGCCTATGCTCTGGGCGCCGGGCTCGTCGTCGCGCAGGGCCTGCAGGCTGACCCCGAACTCGGATTGGGTCAGCCGGCGCATGCAAAACAAGGTGAAGAGCACCGCCGCCAGCACCACATAGAAGTAGTCTTTTTCATAATAGAACTGAAAAGACCAGCCCCCCATTTTGATGGGGGTGAGAAGGGGGATGCCGCTGAGCCCCAGGGAGCCCCGGGTTAAATCCACCCAGTTCATGGCCACCAGGCGCAGGATCTCGGCAAAACCGATGGTGGTGATGGCCAGATAGGGGCCGGACAACCGCAAGGCGGGGAAGCCCAGGAGCAGCCCGAAAAAGGCCGCCACCAGGCCGCCGGCAAAAAGGCCAAACCAGGGCGACAGGCCCAGCTTCATGCTCAAAAGGGCGCTGGTGTAGGCGCCGATGCCGAAGAAAGCGGCGTGTCCCAGGTTCAGCTGGCCGGTGAAACCGGCCAAAAGGTTCCAGCTCAGGGTGAGGATGGTAAATATTCCGGCCATTACCAATATGTGCATGAAATAGCGGTCCTGAACGATCTGCGGCAGGATGATGAGCGCCGCCAAAATCAGGGTGCGGGCCAGCCATTTCTTGGCGGAGGCGCTCATGTTCCCTCCTTTTTTCCGAACAGGCCGCTGGGCTTGATCAGCAAGACCAGGATGATGATGCAAAATCCGATGGCATTGGTGTATTCCGTGGATATGTAGCCGCCTCCCAGGGATTCGGCGATGCCCAGAATGAACCCGCCGAAGATGGCCCCCCGGATGTTGCCCATGCCGCCCAGGATGGTGACCACAAAGGCCTTCAGGGTGGGCATACCCCCCATCATGGGTTGTACGGCGAATAAGGTGCCGTAAAGAACGCCCCCTATGCCGGCCAGGGTCGCGCCCACGGCAAAGGTCAGCCGGTACACCAGATTGATGTCCACCCCCATCAGTTGGGCGGCGAAGCGGTTTTGGCTGGTGGCGCGGATGGCCACGCCCAGCTTGGACCGGGTCAGAAACATCTGGATAAGGCCGATGGACACCACGGAAAAGGTAAAACAGAAAACGCGCAGCACGCTGGTGGAGGCCATGCCCAGGTTCAGGGTGGCGCCCCTGAAAGGATCGGCCAGGGTGCGGGGAGTGGCCCCGAAAAAGAGCTGGGCCAGGTTCTCCATCAATATAAACAGGCCGATGGAGCACATGATGGTGTCAATATCGGTCCAGCGGGTCAGCAATGGGCGGAAGAGGACGCGCTCGGTGACCACGCCTATAAACCCCACCACCGCCGCCGCGGCCAGGACCGACCCCACCCAGCCCATCCAGCCGGGAATCCAGGCCATGACGAATACGGCCACATAGGCCCCGGCCATGGCATAGTCGCCATGGGCGAAGTTGCTGATCCGCATCACTCCGAAGATCATGGTCAGCCCTATGGCGATCAGGCTGTAGATACTGCCGATGATCAGGCCGTTTAGGACCTGCTGTATAAATAGGGATTCCATTTTGCATCCATCCGGGAGAGGCCGGGGGCGGTCCCCCGCGCAGGCATGTCCGCCGCCGCCCCCTGGGAAAGGGGCGGCGGGGCATCTTAAGGTTTACTTACACTTTCTCTGGTTCCAGGGCTTGGGCTGCTGATATTTAACAGCGGCCCGCTCCGGAGGGAAGATGATCTGGGTGTCGGGCAGGCACTTGTCGTCAAGCTGGACCTGCAACACCGAGGGAATCACGGTATACACCTGGCCGGTCTTGTCGAACTTGACGTGGCCCTGGGACAGCTTCATGTCCGTGGACACTAAGGCGTCGCGGATCTTTTTGCGGTCCTTGGCCAGATCGCCGCTGGGCTTGCCCGCGCGCTTGATCGCATCCAGGATGACCATGAGGTTGTCATAGCCCTGGCTGGTGAAGCCGCCGGGACGCTTGCCCGGGTACTTTTTCCAGAAGGCCTTGACAAAGGCTGCGGTGACCGGGTCCTTCATGGCCTTGGTGGGATCCAAAGAAGAACCCATGGCGTACTCGCAGATGGACTTGGTCATCTTGAAGTAGGCCTCAGTGAACTGGCCGCCCACCCCGATCCACTGGGTGGCGTAGTTCAGCTCCTTGGCCTGCTTTTGGATAAGGGCGGCCTCGGTGGTGGAGGCTATGTTGAACACCACGTTGGGATTCAGCTCTTTCAGCTTGGAGATGGGGGTGGTGAAGTCGGTGTTGCCGATCTCAAAGTAGAGGCGGGCCAGGACCTTGGCGCCGATCTTCTTGCACTGGGCCTCCCAGATCTTCTGGCCGTCCCGGCCGTAGTCGGAGTTCTCCATAAAGAAGGCCACAGTCTTGGGTTTCTTGACCTGGGCCAGCCATTGGTTGATGCCCTCCAGAAACATGGGGCTGTTGGGGCTGGTGCGGAAAATGAAATCATAGCCCCGGTTGGTTATGGTGGGGCTGATGGCTCTGGCCACCACCACCGGGCACTTCTCATAGTGACAGAACTCGCTGGTGGCGATATTCACGCTGGAGCAGTAACCGCCGCCCACCACCAGCACCTTGTCCCTGGTCACCAGCTTCTTCACCGCGGACAGGCCCTTGTCAGGCTTGCACTCGCTGTCGCCGAAGACCAGCTCGATCTTTTCCCCGAACAGCCCGCCCTTGGCGTTGATCTCGTCCAGGGCCAGCATCATTCCCATCTTCATCTCGCTGGCATTAAAGGCCAAGGAGCCGGTAAAGGGTCCCAGGATGCCGATCTTTATGGTGCCGGCGGCAGTCACAGACCCGGAAACCATCAGGGTCAGGCACATCACCAGGCCCAGGGCCAGGAATCTTAAGCATTTCTTTTTCATGGACACTCCCTCCTTACACTGGGTGAGGGCCGCCCGCAGCGGCCGGTCTGCCAGCCGGATTGTCTATTTTAGGTCAACCCTCCGGCTTGATCTCGCTTTATTTTGGGCGAACTTGAGTTCACCATTTCTTATCTCCAGGCCTTCAGGGCAAAGGCCTCATTCCACCAGCCCGCACCACCTTGCCAAAAACAGGGCATATACCTTGGCTGTGTGCAGGATGCTGCCTATCTCCACCCGCTCGTCCTCAGCGTGAATGTTCTCTCCCACCGGCCCAAAGCAGGTGGCCTGGCCCTGGCCGTAAAAGACAAAGGACCTCAGGTCAGTGGTGCTGGTGCTGGCAAACTCCAGGGCATGCTCTCCACTGAGGGCGTGATGACAGCCGTCCAATATCTTAAAGGCGGGCAGGTCCGGCTTCAGGCTGTGCCCCTGGGAACGGAACCCGTAAAACTCCACCTGGGGCGGGTTGGATGCCAGCCAGGGATCAGCACCGCTCGCCTCCTTGATGGTCTTCTCCACCTGGCCGCTGATATTCTCAAAGCTCATTCCCGGGAAAAAGCTGAGACGGCAATGGAACTCAGCCATGGCCGGCACCGTGGAGGGCCAAGCTCCGCCCTTGGCGGTGCCGATATTGAGGTTTATGGGGTGGTCCAGATGTTTAAAGGCAGGGTGGGGGTGCCGGTTCAGCTCGTCTTCCAGGCCGCGCAGCGCCTGGAACAGGGGATAGCATTTCTCAATGGCATTGACCCCGAGATGGGTCTCCAGGGCATGCTTGGACACGCCGTGCAAGGAGACCTTGAACCAACAGACACCCACCTGGCTGGTGAGGATGACAGGACCGAAGGGCTCGGGAATCAGCACCGCCTCAGCGTCATACCCCGCGGCCCGGCAGGCCAAGGCCCCGTTGCCGGTGCATTCCTCTTCAATGACGGTCTCCAGGGTTACGGGGGCGGCCAAACCGAACCCCGCATTTTCCACCGCCTTCAGGGCATAGATCATGGCCGCCACCCCGGACTTCATATCAGCGGCCCCCCGCCCGTACATCCAGCCGTCCTCTACCAGGGGCGAGAAGGGGTCTTTGGTCCAATGGTCCAGGGGCTCAGGGCTCACCACATCCAGGTGCCCGTTGAATAGGGCGCTCTTTCCCCCGGAGGCGTCCGGGGGCCTGGTGGCGACTACATTGTAACGGCCCTGATAGTCCCAAGGCACCGGGGCGAACCCGGGGTGGCTGGATAGGGCCTCAACCTCAATGGGCACGATCGTGGGCTCAAAACCCAGGCGGGAGAACTCACTCTTCACCTCGGCCAGGGCCCCGGCTTCATTGCCCAGGGTGCTGTCTTGGGCCACCAACCGGCTGGTGAAGGCCAGGATGTCGTCTTCCAGGGCGTCCACCGCCTGGATCAGTTTGCGTTCAGTTTCTTGCATTTTTTCCAGTTCGCAGATTAATGTTCTCAACCTTGACTTTGGGGGTAGATGGTCTTCACCGTGGTGAAGCCGTGCTCGATCAACCTGAGCAGGGCCGCTCGGGCCAGGCCCGGACCGAGGCGCACCAAAATCACCATGGGAAAATCCTCGCCAAAACTTTGGTAATCCAGCCGGTCATTGGCTTCGCCCTTAATAATCTCCAAGGCGCGGCTGAGGTGTTGAAGCCCGCCGTCCACCTCCAGCAGAAGCAGGGCCTGGCTTTGGTGCGGCGCCAAGGAATCGGCAATGGATTCAAAATTCTTCACTTGACCGCGCCGCCACCCAAACAAAAAGACTCACGCTTGCAATCATGGAGCGGAGCAACAAGAGTGCCAATATTATAACTCGCTGATATAATTGATGAAATTTGCAGGGGCTGGGTGTTGGTGGTGCAAAAATGCAACGGCGGGCAAAGATCGGCGATCAGGGTCAGGCCAAACTTAGCCGCAATTACCCATGGTTATCAGGCTTCTGGGTTGCGTTGCCGTATTGCACCGTGGTGTCAATTTGCAACGCTAATGCCATAGCGGCGGGCCTTCCGGGAGATGGTGGAATGGTCTATGCCCAGATAGCGGGCCGCCTCCCGCTGGCTGCCGTAGGTGGCCAGGGCTCTGGTGATCAGCTCCTTTTCCGTGCGTTCAACCACCCGGCTCAGGTTCCAATCATCCTTGGACAAAAGGGGCAGGGCCGGGCCTTGGTCCTTTCTGATATGCCCGGGCAGGTTTTCCATCTCAACGGCCTGCCCTGGGGAAAGGACCACCATTTGCTCCAGGATGTTGGCAAGCTCGCGCACATTGCCTGGGAAGGAGTAGCGGCAAAGGCAATCCAGCACTGCCGGTGAAACCGTCTTGGCGCTGGCGCATTTCCGGTTGTTCAGGGTCAGAAAATGGTGCACCAGCGGCGGTATGTCCTCCGGCCGTCTGCGCAGGGGCGGGATGGTAAGGGGCACCACATTCAGCCGGAAGAAGAGGTCGCTGCGGAACTCGCCCTCCTGGACCATCTTTTCCAGATTGCGGTTGGTGGCGGCGATGACGCGCACGTCGATCTGGTGGGGAGTGGTGTCGCCCACCCGCACCACCTGGTTGTCCTCCAAAAAGCGCAGCAGCTTGGCCTGGGTGTTTATGGGCAGCTCGCCCACCTCGTCCAGGAATAGGGTGCCGTCTTGGGCAAGCTCAAAGTAGCCGGGCTTTCCCTCGCCCCGGGCCCCGGTAAAGGCGCCTTTGGCATAGCCGAAAAGCTCGGCCTCTATTAGGGAGGCGGGTATACCGGCGCAGTCCACCTGCACCAGGGGCCCCTGCTGCCGGGTGGAGGCGCGGTGGATCATCTTGGCGATGAGGCTTTTGCCCACCCCGGATTCGCCTTGAATCAAGACGTTGGAGTCCACCCTGGCCACTTTCATGGCCATGTCAAAGGCCCTTTTCATGGAGGCGCTGCGCATGATGATACTTGAGGCCATGTCCCGGTTCTGGTGTATGTGGGTAAGCTCGGACCGGTACTTGTTGGTAAGGGCGCGGCTCTCCTCCAGCTCGGTCTGCAGCCGCTTCAGGTCCGTGAAATCCCGGGCGTTGATAACCACCAGCCTGATGCGGCCTTGGTCATCGTAGACCGGGTTGCCGGTGACCAGCCCCTCGCGGCCGTCCTTGGTCTTTTGGATCAGGGATACCGCGGCCCGGCGCTTGAGCACCTCTAAGGTGGCGGAGCGGTCAAAGTAACCCTCTTCCAGCAGATCCTGCACATTTCTGCCGATCACCTCTTTGGCGTTGACCCCGGCGAAGCGCTCGGAGGCGGGGTTGACCCGCACCACCTTGCCTTGGGCGTCGCTTACCCAGAGCCCGTCATATGAGGAGTTGAAGATAACGTCCAGCTCCTCATTGAGTTCTTTATAGGCCGCCAACTCCTTCAGGACCTCTTCATAGTCCGAGGCATCCTGGAATATACTGATCACGCCTTTGATCCCGCCGTCTCGGATGATGGGGCTGCGGTTGGCGATTATGGTGGATTTGCGGCCCGCCACCTTTATGCCTATCTGGGGCTCACCGGTGGCGAGAATATGTTTCATGTCCTCCCATACCTGGGGTTCCGTCTCTTTGAGGTGGTGGTCCAGCACTTCCGAGGCCTGGTTGCCGGTCACCCGGGCGGCGGCCCGGTTGAAGACCAGGACTTTGCCGGTTCGGTCGATAATCAATAGGCCGTTGTGGGCGAAGTCCAGGACGGTTCTCAAGGTTTTGATGTCAGCCAAAGGCATGAAAAAAGCCTCCTTAAGCCGAACCTGATAAGGACTTTCATGTTTTTTCCGTATGTTGGAGGGCAGGGCCGGCAATGTCAAGAGCGCAGTCGTCCGCCCGTGCAGGAGCGGACTTACCCGGGGGCGGCTTAGGAGTTCAGGTTTTCTCTAAGAGGTTAATGGGTTGAACTAAAACCGCTTATCCCAGGTCCATGGATTTAAGCAGGCGGGTGAGGTTGGAAGGGGCCAGGCCCAACATCTTGGCCGCCCGGGATTTTTTGCCCTCCGCCTGGGCCAAGGCCTCCAGGACCATCTCCTTCTTAAAGTGTTGCATGGCCTCTCTTAGGGGCGTTATCTGCTTTTTTATATTTATGCGCCCCCTGATCTCAGTGGGCAGGTCGTTCAGGGTTACCTGGCCCTCCCGGCAGACGATGACGAGCCTTTCTATAATGTTCTCCAGCTCTCTTATATTGCCGGGCCAGTGGTAATTCATGAAGCTGGTAAACACCTCCCTATGGATCTTAATAGCTTCTCCCCGTTTACCTCCATATCTATTCAGGAAGAGCTTAATCAAGGAGGGGATATCCCCGGTTCTTTCGCGCAGGGGGGGCAGCTGCATGGGGAAGACATTGAGACGGTAATAAAGATCAGCCCGGAAACGGCCGCTTTCCATCTCCTGCTTCAAATTCCGGTTGGTGGCGGCGATCACGCGCACATCCACCTTGCGGGGCGCTTTGGAGCCCAAGGCCTGGACCTCTGATTCCTGCAAAACCCTTAGCAGCTTCTTCTGGGTCTGGGGAGAGAGCTCGCCGATTTCGTCCAGGAATATACTGCCCCCGTGGGCCAGCTCGAACATGCCTATGCGTTTTTGGTGGGCCCCGGTGAAAGCCCCCTTTTCATGGCCGAAAAGCTCACACTCCAACAGCTCATCGGGAATGGCGGCGCAGTTTACCGTGATCAGAGGAGAGTCTTTACGTTTGCTCAGGGAGTGTATGGCCTTGGCCACCAGCTCTTTGCCGGTGCCGGTCTCGCCATAGAGGATAACGGTGGCATCGGTGGGGGCCACCTTGGAGACCGAGTCCATGACCTCCTTCATGCCCGGGCTGTCCCCCACCAGGAAGTTGCCCTCAAAATCCGTCTTGAATTTGTCTTTGAGGTAGATGTTCTCGCGTTCCAGCTTTTCGGATTTAATCTCGATGTTGTGTTTTTGCTGAACCATATCCTGGAAAAGCAGGGCCTTTTCCAGGGCGGCCCCGGCCTGACGGGCGAATGATAAAAAGAAGTTTTTGTGGTCTTCTTCATCCGGTGTCTGGGAAGATCGGTATATGAGGATTGCGGCTACCGCGGCTTGGTTGGCGCAT
>JASFOZ010000112.1:0-10043 GCA_050116255.1 Desulfarculaceae bacterium | reverse complement strand
CTTTTTGTAAGGTAAGGCCTTGCGCAGATCTAATCTCTCGTATAGCTTTGCCCACAGTAGCCATGGTTAAGAAAAACGCTGCTCCTTATATTTAATCGGCACGGGTTTTTTAATTATAATTTAAATTTTAAACTATAATTTTAATCATTCCGGGTCAAGCTATATCTTAAAAATCAGCGTTTGGCAACCACGCTAATCAAGAGGCAAAGGGCACCTATTACAACAAGGAGATAACAATGAAAATCTTATGCCTGCTCGCAATCGCCTGCCTCGGTATGCTGGGGCTTAGCGCCCCCGCCTCGGCGGGCAAAAAAGCAGCCGTGCTGGTTGTGGATCTGCAAGCCGACTTCACCACCACCCACCAGGGCTCACTGACCGCAGAGGGAACCGACCAGGCCTATTTGAATGAGGTGGCCCAGACCGCCGAAGACCTGAAAAAGGCAGGTCTGCCCATTTACGCGACCCAGGACTGGCATCCGGCTGACCATATGTCGTTCGCCGCCAACCACCAGGGCAAAAAACCCTTTGATACCATCGAGCTCCCCCAGGGGAATGCCCAGATTCTGTGGCCGGTCCACTGTGTGCAGGACTCCCAGGGCGCGGAAATATTGTTGAATCAATCTTTATTTGCGAAAATAGTAAAAAAGGGCATGGACCCCAAGTTCGATTCCTATTCAGGGTTCAAGGATGACGGCGGGGCCGAGACCGCCCTGGACCAGGCTCTAAAAACAGCCGGTATCAATACCATAATCATCTTTGGAATCGCCAGCGACTACTGCGTCAAGGCAACGGTCATGCACGGCCTGGAAGCAGGTTACAAGGTGGTAGTGATCCAAAATCTATGCCGGGGGGTGGCCCCTGACACCACCGCAAAGGCCTGGCAAGATATGGAAAAAGCCGGCGCGGTTTTGTGGCCCAGCTTGGATATAGCCGAGGTACAAAAACTTTAGGTTATATTCACTAGCCAGCATCGTAATTTTCAGGTAAGAACAATGCCCCAAACCGGCCGAATGCTCAGACGGGGGTCCATTTGGTTTAGGCGGGGAACCAGTTAGTAAGTAATTTTCTGCATAAATTTTAGCTTTGGTTTAAAAGACAAAACCCAGAAAATGTAGGGAGGTTTAGATGAAGAAGTGTAAAAAAATTCTGGCAACAGCACTGGGCTTGGCCCTGGTGGGTCTGGTGTTGGCGCCCAGCGCCATAGCAGCCGGAAAAGGCAAGATTCACATCAAGTTCAGCACCTGGCATCCTCCGGTGAGCCGGGAGGTCAAGACGGTATGGAAACCCATGCTGGAGGAGCTTAAAAAGCGCAGCCAGGGCCGCATCACCTACACCCTTTATGCCGGCGCGGCCTTGGGCAAGGGGCCGGAGCATTTCGACATCGTCAAAAACGGACTTTCCGACATGGGCTACTTCACCGCCACCTGGACTCCGGGCCGGTTTCCCCTTACCGACGTGCTCTCCCTGGCCACCTGGGTGGACGGCAAGGATCTGGCCGTTGATATAGGAAACGAGGTCTACAAAAAGGCCCTGCAGAATGAGTTCAAGGGCGTTAAGGTCCTGGAGCTGAACGGCTGCATCCAGGCCTTTTTATGGACCACCAAACCGGTCCGTACCATGGAGGACGTCAAGGGACTGAAGATCCGCTCCCCCGGCGGCCACCAGACCAACTACATCAAGAGCCTGGGCGCGGAGCCGGTTTTCATGCCCTTGGGCGACGTATACATGGCCATGGATACCGGCACCATTGACGGCCTGGTAACCTGCCCGCCCCTGGTCCTGGCCTTCAAGCTGCATGAAGTGGCCAAGCACGGGGTCAAGGCCACCTTTGGCTGCGTCTCCGAAGGCGTCATCATGAATCAAAAAAGCTGGGAGCGCACCCCGGATGACTTAAAGCCCATTATCATGGAGGTGGTGGGCAACCCATTCGCCACCACCCACGGCCTTGACAAAAAAACCTACGCCCAGATGATGAAGGAGATCACCGCCAAGGGAGTTAAGGTGTATGATCTTCCTGATAAAGAAGAGGCCCGCTGGTTCAAAGGCTTCCAGGAGGAGACCCGCAAATGGGTGGCCAAGCTGGAGAAACAGGGCCTACCCGCCAAGGAGGCGGTGATTATGTACTCCAAGGTGGTGAAGTCCAAGGGCTCCAAGTGCGTGGCCTTGCCCCCGGAATGGCTCAACAGCGGAAAGAAATAAACCGAACATGCCCCTGGCCCTGAAAACAGATGAGCCCATATGAGCAAATAAAACGGATTACCCAAAGGGCCACCCGCTTTCTGGCTTATGCGGGCATGATCCTCTTGATACCTATGATGCTTCTTACTTCAGCCGAGGTGGTAGGCCGGGGCGTCTGGTCCCGGCCTATCCCCGGCACCTTGGAGCTTTCCAGCTACATGCTGTCGATCTTTATCCTGTTGGGGGTGGCCTACACCCACCAGGTAAAGGGTCACGTCAAGGTGACCATGCTCACCTCCCGCTTGCCTAGGTCCCTGGCCGTGATTATGGACATGATCACCACCCTTTTGAGCATCTTTATAATGCTGGTGCTTTGTTGGCAGGGCTGGGTGAAGGGGATCGAGGAACGCACAGTCTCTGATATGCTGCGCATACCGCAACTGCCCTTCAGGCTGCTGGTCTCCCTGGCCGCCTTTTTCCTGACCTTGGAGCTTCTAATCGATTTCATAGAACAAGGCCGCAAGCTGAAGGAGAAATAGAGGTTGGACCCGGTCAGCATCGGCGTCATCGGCACTGTCTGCGTGTTCATACTTCTGTTCATGGGCATGCCCATCGCCTTTGCCCTGCTGCTGGTGGGGTTTTGCGGCATCACCTACCTGTCCTCTGTAGAGGCGGCCCTGCCGGTGGTGGCCAGCACCTTTTGGGAAGTGGCCTCTTTTTATCCCTATACCGTTATTCCTTTGTTCATAGTCATGGGCGGTTTTGCGGGCAGCTCCGGCATCACCCGGGAGCTTTACGCCACCTTTGACAAATGGATGCGCCGCCTGCCCGGGGGACTTGCCATCGCCACCATCGGCGCCTGTGGCGGTTTTGCGGCGGTATCCGGGTCCTCGGTGGCCACCGCCGCCACCATGGGCACCGTGGCCCTGCCTGAGATGAAGCGCTTCAAGTACAGCGCCATGCTGGCCACGGGCAGCGTGGCCGCCGGCGGCACCCTGGGTTTTCTCATACCCCCCAGCATCGGCTTTGTGGTCTACGGCATGCTCACCGAGCAATCCATCGGCAAGCTCCTGGTGGCGGGGATGCTGCCGGGAATCCTGCTGACCGCGGCCTACATCGGCATTGTCATCATTTGGGTGCGCCTGAGGCCCTCCCTGGCGCCTGCCAGCCCTGAGGCCGTAACCTGGGCCGAGAAGATCGCGGCTTTAAGAGGGGTGTGGGAGCCTTTGGCCCTGTTTCTGCTGGTCATGGGCGGCATTTACGCCGGTTTTTTCACCCCCACCGAGGCCGGGGCTGTGGGGGCCACGGTTTTGTTCCTGGTGGCCCTGGCCAAGAGAAAGCTCACCTGGACCGCCCTCACCGGCGCCCTTTTGGAGTCGGTGCGCATCTCGGTTATGGTGCTGGTGTTGGTGGCCGGCGCCAATGTGTTCAGCTACTTCCTGGCCCTATCCACCATCCCCATGCAGGTGGCCAAATGGGCCGCGGGCCTTGAAGTCTCACCCTATGTGATTCACATTGTCATCATCGTTATATATCTTTTCCTGGGCTGCTTTTTGGACGCCATCTCCATGATGGTCCTCACCCTGCCCGTGATTTATCCCATTATTGTGGCCCTTAACTTCAATCCCATCTGGTTCGGGGTGATGGCGGTGCTGATGATGGAGGCAGGGCTGATCACTCCGCCTATGGGCCTTAACATCTTCACCGTGGCCGGCGTGGCCCCTGACACCCCGGTGGAAACCATATTCCGGGGAGTGGCCCCGTTTCTGGCGGCGATATTTTTCGTGGTTTTCGTGATCACCCTCTTTCCCGACATTGCCTTGTTCCTGCCCAGCATGATGATGCGGTGATCATCAATACACGCGGCCGTAAGGACATCGCCCTTACGGCATTGCAGGCGTAAGCAAAATGGACCTGGTCTTTAATCTAAACGGCAGAGAGGTGGCGGTTGCGGGTGTGCCCGGCGAGGCCAGCCTTTTGGAGTTGCTGCGCGATCATCTGGACCTGAAGGGCACCAAGGAAGGCTGCGGCGTGGGGGAATGCGGGGCCTGCACCGTGCTTCTGGAGGGTCAGGCTGTAAACGCCTGCCTCACCGCCGCCTGGCAGGTGGCCGGACGCAGGCTGGTCACCATCGAGGGCCTGGCCCCTGACGGCGGGCTGCATCCAATGCAAGAGGCCTTTGTGCAGACCGGCGCGATCCAGTGCGGCTTTTGCACCCCGGGCATGATCCTCTCGGCCTGCGACCTGCTCAGCCGCATTCCGGACCCTGATGACGACGAGATCAAAGGGGCCCTGGCCGGTAACCTCTGCCGCTGCACCGGCTACCACGACATCATCAGGGCGGTGCGCCGGGCCTCCCGCCAGATCAAGAAAGGCAGGGCATGAGCCGGTTCGTAAGCGCAGCCAGCCTGGATCAGGCCCTGGAGGAGCTGGCCCCGGGTCAGGGCCGGGTGTTGGCCGGGGGCACGGACCTGATGATCCATCTGCGCAGGCAACGCCTCCAGGGCGAGACCCTGCCCCAGACCATTGTGGATGTAAGCCGTCTGCCCGAGCTTATGACCCTGGACCTGGACCGGGTAAGGCCATACCTTGGTGCGGGCCTGACCTTTGCCCGGCTGGCAGGCGATCCCAAGCTGGGCCGGGTCTATCCGGTGCTGGCCCAGGCCGCGGCCAGCGTGGGCTCAATGCAGGTGCGCCACACCGCCACCATCGGCGGAAACGCGGCCAACGCCTCTCCTGCTGCGGACGGCGTCACCGCCCTGGTGGCCCTGGGGGCCCGGGCTGAGATCGCCTCTTTAAAGGGCAGACGCCTCTGCCCCTTGTCAGAGCTTATAACCGCGCCCTATAAGACCACGCTCGCGCCGGATGAGCTGATCCTGGGTTTTGAGCTGGACCCCATGCCCTCACCGGCTGGGCAGGTCTTTGCCAAGGTGGGCCGCCGCCAGGCCATGAGCGTGGCCCGTCTGAACCTGGCCGTGTGCCTGGATCAGGACCTGACCCACCCCCGGGTGGTGCTGGGATCCTGCTTCCCCACCCCCCGCCGCCTCCAGGACGTGGAAGATCTCATCCAAAAGGGCCCGGCTGATGACCGGCTCTGGCAGGCGGCCGCAGCCCAGGCCGCCCGGCACTTTACTGACGTCTGCGGCTTACGCTCATCAGCAGGCTATAAGGTGCCTGCAGTGACCCGGATCACGGCCAGGGCCCTTAAACAGGCCTTCTCCGGCCTGGGAGGCGGATCATGAGCCTGGGCCGAAGTCCGGTGCGGGTGGGCGCCCGGGAGCGGGCCCGGGGAGAGACCCGCTTCGGTTTTGACCAGACCAAGCCCGGCGACCTTTTCCTGGCCTGCGTACGGGCAAAGCAGGCCCCGGCCCGGATTTCGGAGATTGACCCCTCCCCTGCCCTGGCCCTAGCCGGAGTGGTCAGGGTCTTCACCGCCAAGGACGTTCCCGGCCAAAACCACCTGGGCATCATCCCCGTGACCAAGGACCAGGAGTTTCTGGCCCGGGACACCGTGCGCCACCCGGGGCAGGCCCTGGCCTTGGTGGCGGCCAAGACCCGCCAGGCCGCCCTGGCCGGGGCTGGGGCGGTGAAGGTGCGCCTGGAGACCCTTCCCGGATGTTTCGATCCTGAGCAGGCCCTCAGCCCGGGCGCCCCTTTGGTCCATGAGCAGCACCCCCGCGGCAACCTGCTCTGTGAACGCAAGATCATAAGGGGCGATGTGGACACAGCCTTGGCTGGATCGGCGGCGGTGGTGGAGGCGGAGTACACCACCTCGCGCCTGGAGCATGTGGCCCTGGAGATGGAAGGGGGCCGGGCCGAGTATCAAGAGGGCCGGGTCGTTATCTGGGCCTGCACCCAAAACCCCCATTACGACCAGGCTGACCTGGCCCTTTGGCTGGGGGTGGAGCCGGAGCGCATACGGGTGGTGCAGGCTGAAACCGGCGGCGGCTTCGGCGGCAAGCTGGATCTTTCAATGCAGCCCTTTTTGGCCCTGGCCGCCTGGCATCTAAAACAGCCGGTATGCATGGCCTACACCCGCGAGGAATCCTTTTTAGCCACAGCCAAGCGCCATCCCTTTAGGATGCGCTATATCAGCGGCGCTGATGAACGCGGCCGCCTTACTGGAATGAAGATAGACCTCCTGTCCGACACCGGCGCCTTTGCCTCCTACGGTTTGGCCGTGGACACCCGGGCGGCGGTGCATGCCGCTGGCCCCTATTATGTGCCCAACCTCTGGGTGCACAGCCGCATGGCCTATACCAACAACACCTGGAATGGGGCCATGCGCGGGTTCGGGGTCCCCCAGGTGGCCCTGGCCCATGAGGGTCAGATGGACGCCCTGGCCCAGGCCCTGGATATGGACCCCTGGCAGATACGCCGCCTGAACGCCCTGCGCCCGGGCCAGGCCACGGCCACCGGCCAGGTCTTGCAAAGCGGCGTGGGCCTGGTTCAGTGCCTGGACAAGATCCGGCCCATCTATGAAAAATGGCGCGGGCTCGGCTCCCCGGACCCGGAGCGGCCCCAGGGCGTGGGCCTGGGGGCCATGTTCTACGGCATCGGCAACACCGGCATATCCAACCCCTCCAGTGCCCAGATAGAGTGGACCGCAAAAGGGCGCGTGGTTTTATGCACCGGCGTGGCTGAGATCGGGCAGGGTTCGGACACGGCCCTTAGGCAGCTGGCCGCCGCCCGCCTGGGCCTGGACCCGGAGGAAATAGAGCTCTGCCGGGGGGACACTGACCGCACCACCTCGGCCGGGGCCACCTCGGCCAGCCGCCAGACCTATATATCCGGCAACGCCGTGCTGGCCGCGGCCGACAACCTGGAGGCCCTACTGATCCGGGGCGCAGGAGAGCTGCTGGGCCGGCGTCACGGGGACCTGGAGCTAAGGCAGGGGCAGATCCAGGCCCGGGACGGCTCTGGCGACTTGGTTGAAGTGGAAAAGGTGGTGCGCCATCTGGCCGCCCAGGGCAAGGCCGCCAAGGCAGGGGGCAGGTTTGACCCCAACTTCACCGCCCTGGACCCAAAGACCGGCCAGGGCCGCCCCTATGCCGCCTATGCCTATGGCGCCCAATGCGCCCTGACTGAGGTGGACAGCGCCTCGGGACTGGTGCGGGTGAATGCGGTGGCCGCAGCCCACGACGTGGGCAGGGCGGTGAATAAGCGGGCGGTATTGGGCCAGATCTGCGGCGGGGTCATGATGGGCGTGGGCATGGCCCTGATGGAAGAGTATCACACCAGCGCCACTTTAAACCTGGATCAGTACCACATCCCCACCGCCGTGGATGCGCCCAAGGTGACGCCCCTCATTGTGGAGGAGCCCGAAGAGAGCGGGCCCTACGGCGCCAAGGGAGTGGGCGAGCCCGCCTTGATCCCCACCGCCCCGGCGGTGGCCGGGGCGGTGAGCCAGGCCCTGGGACGGCCCATGCGCCAACTTCCTCTTTCCTTAGAGCGGGTCATGGAGGCCCTTAGCGCTATTACTAGCAAAGGCAAAAAATGATGCAGATCAACCTTGAACAGTGCAACGGCTGCGGCATCTGCGCTAAGGACTGCCCTGTGGCCGCCATCACCATTGTGGATAACAAGGCCTGTATTAACGACAGTTGCGTGGAGTGCCGCACCTGCCTGCGCGTATGCCCCCAGGAAGCAGTGGCAGAGGTAGTAGAGCCCCTGGAGGAGGCGGTTATCTGCCAGGTCTGCCCGGTGAACTGCCGGGTGCCGGAAGGCCTCAACGGAGCCTGCGGCCGCTACCTTAACCAGGACGGGGAACTGCGGCGCAACCGGCCTTTGCTTGCCTATGACCAGGTGGCCCATTCAATTGGGCCCGAGCCGGATCAGGCCATACGCAGGCCCTGGCTCACCGCTATCGGCGCCGGAAACACCTATCCCGACTACATACCCGCCCCCTATATCGTCAGTGCTGAGCGCCAGGGGGTGGATGTGGTCACCGTGGTCACCGAGGCCCCGCTCAGCTACTCCGGGCTCAAGCTCAAGATCGACACTGACCTGGAGGTGGGGCCTGAGGGCGCGCAGGTGTGCTTTGAAGGCCGGCCCGTGGGCATGGTGGAGACCGAGGAGTACGGGTCCAAGATATTGGCCCTGGGCGGGGTGAACCACCTTACCGGCGAGCACGGCTTTGCCGCGGCCCGGGCCGTGGCCGCCCTGGCCAATCAGGAGGCCCTAACGCTTCGCGTCAAAAACGGGGCCCGGCTGGAGGTCCAGGTGGGCAGGCCGCCGGTCATTGACGACTGCAAGGTGGAGAAGATGCGGGTGGGCTGCGGCTCGGCCGCGGCCGGCCTGTTTGCACCCTTTTTCAAAAGGGCCGCTGACGAGGTGATTGTCTTGGACCATCACCTCACCTCGCTCTTCAGCCACCACGCCGCTGGGCGCTGCCTGGGGCTGCACCCCTCCGGGCTGGACCTGGTCTTCAGACCCTCCACTCCCGGCCGTTACTTCGGCACCAGGGGCAAAGGCTGGGGGGGAACCGATATCGAGGACCCCCTGGAGGTGGTGGCCGCAGTGGATACCACAAAGACTCCGCCCGGCTTCCGGCTCTTGATCACCGAGAGCATTGGCCAGAAAGCCGCCATGTATCGCCTGAACCGCCAAGGCCGGTTCGAGCCCATGAAGCTCACCCCAGAGGCCGGGGAGGCGGTGGCCGCCATTGCCGAGTCCTGCCAGGAGTCCAGGGTCTCGGCCCTTTATGTGGCTGGGGCCGGAGGCTCGGCCCGGGCCGGGGTGGTGCGCTATCCCCTGCGCCTCACCCGGGCGGTGCACGAGGCCAAGGCGGTTCTCACCTGCGGCGGGGCCCCGGTGTTCTTGCTCCCGGGCGGGGGCATTACCTTTTATGTTGACGTGGAAAAGGTGAAAAAAGGCGCCTTCACCTGGGTGCCCACCCCGGCCACAGTGGCGCCCCTTGAGTACACCATGCGCCGGGATGACTATGAAGAGATGGGCGGGCATGTGGAGGCCATCAAATCCTTTGATACCAAGGAGCCGGTGCCGTGGAACCGGTGACCATATTAAGGGAGGACCTGGTCCTGGTGGACTGGGGCCCCATGACCCTGACCATCTCCGCCTGGAAGCAGGGCGCGCCCCGGCCGGTGATGGCCGCCCAAGCGGCCCGGCATGCCCTGGGCTGCTTGAGGGTGCTGGCTGATTTTCAAGGCTACCTCAAAGTACGGGCGGACCGGCTCCCTGAGGGCCGTCCCTTGCCTCCAGTGGTGGAAAGGACCCGCCTGGCCGCCGCTGCCGTGGCCAGGGGGCTCTCGCCCCAGGCGGCGGTGGCCGGGGCCGTGGCCGACGAGGTGGCCGGCTTTGCCTGGGACCTGGGCGCGGACAAGGTGATCGTGAACAACGGCGGCGATATCGCCCTGCGCCTGAGCCCGGGCCAGACCCT
The DNA here is from genome assembly GCA_050116255.1 of Desulfarculaceae bacterium. Lineage (GTDB taxonomy): Bacteria > Desulfobacterota > Desulfarculia > Desulfarculales > Desulfarculaceae > JASFOZ01. The sequence continues at coordinate 466 of JASFOZ010000112.1, read as the reverse complement.
AAGGGTGGGCGTACAGCCGCCTGCCCGCAATCAGCCGGGCCCCCAACCCCTGCTGGGACGGCTGAGGGTGCAGGCCGAGCACGGTATTCACGGAGTGGCCTCCAGCGGCTGGCAGGGCCGCAGCCTTTCCCAGGGCGTGGCGGACCTGGTCACGGTCTGGGCCGCCTCAGCCAGCCTGGCTGACGCCGCTGCCACCGCCCTGGGCAACAGCGTCAATGTGACGGCCCCGGGTGTCGAGCGCAGCCGCGCCTCCCGGCTAGACCCGGGCAGCGGCCTGGGGCATGCCTATGTGGTGGAAAATGTGGGCCGCCTCAGCCCAGGGCAATGCCGGACCGCCCTAAAGGCAGGCCAAACACAGGCCTTGGATATGTATAAACAGGGCCTTATCCGGGGCTGCCTGCTGGCAATTCAAGGCCGGTTTGCGGTGTTTGATCCTGATTTCGCCTATGTAAAGGCGGCCCTATCC
>JASFOZ010000111.1:0-10076 GCA_050116255.1 Desulfarculaceae bacterium | reverse complement strand
ATCCGCGAGGCCGGCGCCGACCGGAGGCAGGACCTGGCTTACACCATGGCCATAGCCGTGGCCTACCTGGACGAGGGGGTGAAGGCGGGGCTGGAGGTGGACCGGTTCGCGCCCCGGTTTACCTTCAGCGCCTTTGGGGGCAGCATGGAGTTTTACCATGAGATCGCCTTCCAAAGGGCGGCTCGGCGCATGTATGCCACGATTTTGAGGGACCGTTTTGGTGCCCAGAATCCCCGCAGCATGATGCTGCGCCTGGTTATGGCCGCGCATATCGGCCCTTCCAGCACCACCTTGCAGCGCCCCTTGAACAACCTGACCCGGGCGGTGGTGGGGGCCGTGGCCGGAGCCCTCTCCGGAGGTCCCCCTTCGGCCTACCCCCCTTATGACGAGCCCCTGGGGCTGGGATGGAGTATGGAGGCCCGGCAACTGGCAGAGGACGCCAAACGGATTTTGACCTGCGAGGCCAAGCTGCTCGAGGTCATGGACCCCTTTGCCGGGTCCTATTTCATGGAGTCCCTGACCGATGAGATCGAAGAAGCGGCCTGGGAGGAATTTAAAAAAATCGAGGGCATGGGCGGCGCCATCCCCGCCATAGAAGAGGGCTATATGCAGCGGGAGATTGCCAAAAGCGCCTATGAGCATGCCGAGAGAATCCGCAAAGGTGCCACCGCCATTGTGGGCGTGAACTGCTTCAACGGTGAGGAAGAGCTGGAGGTGGAGACCAATCGGCTGGTGCCCCACCCCTATGACCCGGATAGAAGGGCCCAGGCCGAGGAGCGGCAAAAGGCCAAGCTCCAAGAGGTGAAAAGACATCGAAACGGCAGAGAGGTGGCGAGGCTCTTAGGAGAGCTCTCCGGTCAGGCCCGTTCCCCAGAGAAGAATCTGCTCCCCCTTCTGGTGGAATGCGCCCAGGCCTATGTGACGGTTCAGGAGGTCTGCGACACCCTGCGCGAGGTGTTCGGAGAGTACCAGGCCCCCTCTGTCTTCTAACAGGAAGGTTTGTCTTTTCCTATGCAGAGAAAAATACGAGTGCTCATCGCAAAACCGGGCCTGGACGGCCATGACCGGGGCGCCAAGGTGGTGGCCTACGCCCTGCGTGACGCGGGCTGTGAGGTCATTTACTCCGGCCTCCGCCAATCCCCCCCCACCCTGGCCGCCACTGCAATTCAGGAGGGGGTGGACGTCATAGGCCTTTCCATCCTATCGGGCGCTCACATGTCCTTGACCAGGAAGCTGCTTGACGAGCTGCATGAGCGGGGGGCGGCAGACGTCATCGTGCTCCTGGGGGGCGTCATACCGCCGGAGGATGTACCCACTCTAAAGGAATGGGGCGTGACCGAGGTCTTTACCTCCGGAGCCAGCGTGGATCAGATCCTGGAGGTCATCAACAAGGCTGTAATCACTGAATGCGTGGACCAGTAAGCTGGGCTCTTGTCCCATGCGGGAGAGCGGGAAGTGAACATCGGAGAATGGATCGTCAAAAGAAGCCTCTTAACACCCGAAAAGAACGCCATGGTCTATCTGGACAAGGGCAAGGAGGTGATCGTCTCTTACCGGCAGTTGAACGCCAACGCCAACGCCGTGGCCCACTACTTTCTGAGCCAAGGGATCAAGAAAGGCGACAAGGTTGCAGTACTGCTCAACAACTGCAATGAGTTTTTGGAGATATATTTCGCCGCCGCCAAGATAGGGGCGGTGCTGGTCCCCCTGAACTACCGCTTGGCCCCCCGGGAGCTGCAATACCAGATCAAGGACAGCCACAGCCGGATGCTGATCTATCACGAGGCCTACCTGGACAAGGTCAAGGATATCTCCCCCCAGATCCCGATCAAGGCGGACGACTTCTGTGTGGTGGGTCAAAACCGCCTCTCAGGCGTCACCTATGGGGAGGTCTTGTCCGGTTATTCCTTTAAGGAGCCTGAAATCAAGGAGCCTGTGGGCCTGGACGACCCCCAGATCATCATGTACACCTCCGGGGTGTCAGGGGTGCCCAAGGGGGTCTTGATGTCCCATCGCAAGACCTTTTACAACACCCTCAACGCGGACATCTACTATGATTCCATAAGGCCGCAGGACGTCTTTTACTCCCCCCTGCCTCTGTTTCACTCAGCAGGGATCTTTATGATCGCCATGCCCACCCTGTACAAAGGGGCCACCTACCTGACCACCAACAGCTTCGACCCCTCCCAGTGCCTGAAGCTCATTGAGAAGTACAAGGTGACCATCTTCGTGGCCATAACCACCATGGTCCGCTTCATCCTCGATTCAGCGGACCTGGGGGATTATGATGTCAGCTCCCTTCGTTACTTCCTCTCCGGGGGTGAAAAGACGCCCCTGGGCATGATCGAGAAGCTCGCCGAACGCGGTATCCACATGGCCCAGGTCTTCGGCCAAACCGAGACCTCCACCCTTTTGAGCCTGCCCCCCGCAGATGCGCTCCGCAAGATAGGCTCGGTAGGCCTGCCTGTATTTCATTGCCAGGTGAAGCTTGTGGACAATCAAGACCGGGAGGTGCCCAGAGGGGAGGTGGGCGAGATCGTGGCCAAAGGGCCCATAGTAATGATGGAGTATTGGAACAACCCCGAGGAGACCGCCAAGGCCCTGGCGAATGGATGGCACCACACCGGCGATTTGGGCAGGATTGATCAGGACGGCTACTTCTACATAGTGGACCGCAAAAAGGATATGTACCGCAGCGGCGGCGAGAACGTCTACCCGGCGGAGGTGGAGAAGATCCTCTACAACCACCCGGCGGTTTGCGAGGCTGCCGTCATCGGCGTCCCTGACCAAAAATGGGGGGAGACCGGCCTGGCCTTTATCGTGCCCTATCAGGAGGCTGAGGTCACCGAGGAAGAGCTGAAAGAATATTTAGCGGGCAAAGTGGCCAAGTACAAAATCCCCGCCTATTTTGAGTTCGTCTCGGATCTGCCTCATACCGCCAGCGGCAAGGTCAAGAAATCGGCCTTAGGCGGCTCTACCAGCCGCTTACTCGAAAAGGAAAGCTGACATGAACACCACAGAAGTGTATATCGTATCCGCCCAGCGCACCGCCATCGCAGACTTTGGGGGCGCTTTCCGCGGTCTAACCGCCGTGGACCTGATTTCTCAGCTGATCCCGGCGGCCCTTTCCAACTCAGGGCTTTCCCCAGACAGGGTGGGAAAGGTCATACTAGGCAATACCCTGTCTCCCCAAAACCCCAACATTGCCAGGTGCGGGGCGATCTCCAGCGGCATTCCGCCTCAGACCCCCGCCTTTTCCATTCACTGCGCCTGCGCCAGCGCCATGCAGGCCCTTATAAGCGGTGCTTCCGCCCTGATGCTGGGGGAAGCTGAAACCGCCCTAGTGGGAGGGGTGGAGTCCATGAGCAGCGCCCCCTATCTCCTGCCCGCGGCCAGGTGGGGGCAGCGTCTGCGGCACGCACAGGCCGTGGACCTACTCTGGTGGAGTATGCAGGATGATCCCATTATGGGGGGTATGGGTGTTGCCGCTGATTATCTTGCAGGCGAGTACAAAATATCCCGCCAGGAGCAGGACGAGCTGGCCGCCCTGAGCCACCGCAGGGCCCTGGAGGCGGGCGAAAAGGGCTACTTTAAAAACGAGATCATCCCGATTCAAACGGGGAAAGGTTCCAAGGTATCCCTGGTGGAAAAGGACGAGCACCCCCGGCCGGATGCAAGCGAAGAAAACCTTGCCAAGCTTAAACCCGCCTTCAGTGAAAAGGGCACGGTCACCGCGGGAAATGCAAGCGGCCTTAATGACGGCGCCGCAGCCATCATTCTGGCCACAGGGAGGGCATGCAAGGAGTACGGGTTGACGCCCCTGGCCCAGGTGGGTCCCTGGTCCATAAAGGCCGTGGAGCCCAAACGGACAGGGGTGGCCCCGGTCCCGGCCATACGGGAGGTGTTGGCGTCCTTGGAGATTGCAGTATCCGACATAGACCTGATCGAGGTGAACGAGGCCTTTGCCTCCTACTATTTGGCCTGTGAGCAAGAGCTGGGGATCGACCGGGAGCGCGCAAATGTCAAGGGCAGCGGCATCTCCCTGGGCCATCCCGTGGGCGCGACCGGGTGCAGGCTGGTGGTAACCCTGCTCCACGAAATGGTGCGCAGGGACGTTGCCAACGGACTGGCCAGCCTGTGCGCAGGCGGGGGCATGGGATATGCCCTCTATTTGCGGCGGGATTTCAAGCTGTAAACGAGGGGTTTATTCTCATGGGCGAAAACGTGGTCACCCTGGAGCAGCAAGGCGGTGTGGCGTGTGTGCGCCTAAATAATCCGCCGGTGAACAGCCTGAGCCAGAAGGTGTTGGAGGGGCTGGAGTCGGTTTTTTCCAGCATAGAAGGCGATGGGGCCTGCACGGCCGTGATCCTGACCGGCACAGAGGAATGCTTTTCCGCAGGGGCTGAGCTAAGGGAGCTGGCCGCGTCCTCAGACCGGGCAGAGGCGGAAGAGATCCTCAGGAGGGCGAAACGCATCTACGACGGCATGGAGGAATTTCCTATACCAATCATCGCGGCCATTAGCGGCGCCTGTTTAGGGGGCGGCTTGGAGTTGGCCCTGGCCTGCCACATCCGCATCGCCGATGACAAGGCCCGCCTCGGCTTTCCTGAGATCAATCTGGCCCTGATGCCCGGTGCGGGCGGGACCCAGCGTCTGGCACGGCTGGCCGGGTTTTCCCATTCCTGCGAGTTGATTTTGACCGGGGACTTGATAAGCGCGGGCAGGGCCTACAGCCTGGGGCTGGTGGACCGGGTGACTCCCCCGGGGAAGTGCCTGGACATTGCCGAGGTTCTGGCCCAGGCCATAAGTGAAAAGAGCAGGGCCGCCGTAGTATCAGCCCTGGAGGCAATAAAGTGCTCTCAGTGGTTACCGGCGCAGGAGGGTATGGAAAAAGAGACGCGGCTTTTTGGCGAGCTTTATGAATCCCCGGAGGCCCAAGAAAAAATAAAAGCATTCCTGAAGCGGCAAAAGGCTTGAGAGGCACAGAGGCCATGGTCAAAGCAAAGCATGAGATCAAGCGGGTGGGCATCGTGGGTGGCGGCACCATGGGAAGCGGCCTGGCCCGCTATTTTTTGGGCGCGGGTTTGGCGGTCACCTTGATTGAAGCCGATGAGAAGCTGGCGCAGAGAGTGGAGCAGAAGATTAAGAAGGCGTATGCAAATGATCTGAAAAAACAAAAAAGACCGGAAGATTCTCCGCCTGACCTCAGGGTGTCCAGCGAGGCCAGGCAGCTCGAGGGGTCGGACCTGGTGATCGAGGCGGTGCCTGAAGACCTGGACCTGAAAAAGTCGGTGCTCCGGGCGGTAGAGGCCACGCTGGGCGATGACGCCGTCATGGGCAGCAACACCAGCTCCCTGCCGGTGTCAGCCCTGGCCGCCTGTCTGGCCCGGCCATCCCGTTTTCTGGGAACCCATTTTTTCAACCCGGCCCAGGTCATGCCGTTGGTGGAGGTGGTCCCTGGCCTGGATACAGACCCGGGCGTTGCTATAAAAATGGTGGACTTTTTGTCTTCCACAGGGAAAAAGCCGGTCCTCTTAAAGGAATGCCCCGGCTTTTTGGTGAACAGAATCCTGGGCGCCTATATGAATGAGGTGATGTGGGTGCTCCAGGATAGGGCGGGCATTCAGGATGTAGAGACATCGGCAAAAGAGCTGGGAATGCCCATGGGCCCCGCGACCCTCGGCGATATGGTGGGATGGGATGTAATCCACGCCTCCAACCGCATACTTGCCCAGTACTATGGCGGGCGCTTTAGTCTTCCTCCCCTGCTGGTTAAGTTGGTCGACTCAAAACGGTACGGCATTAAAACCGGAAAGGGATTTTTTGATCACAGCTCGGATTCGCCTGTTGTTACCGATGATCTTGCCCCGGTTTCCCGGGCTGCTGGCAAAGATATTATCGAATCAGTAAAAGAAAGGTTGCTGCTGGCCATAATCGCTGAAAGCCTTCGCTGCCTGGAGGAAAGGGTGGCAACTCCGGATTCTCTGGATATGGCCATGGTTACAGGCGCAGGTTTTGCCAAGGGCCCTATTGCCTGGGCTGATGAGCTTGGTCTGGAGAGTGTCCTCGATAAATTGCAAAGTTTCAGTGTCAAGTTGGGAAGGCGGTTCTGGCCTTCACCGATTCTTCAGATTCATGTCCTGGCCGGGTTCACGGGTAAAGAGGCCGGCCGGGGGCTTAAAGGGTTTTATTGAAACAAGTCCGTGCAACGGCCTTAGGAAATGAACAAAACAAAGGTAATCTATAGGGCCCTGTCTGTTTGTGCGGGATTGGGTTACGGTTTTCCCGAAGACTCCTTGAATAGGGCCTTTGAGCAGAAACTCGACTTGATCGCCGCTGACGCCGGTTCCATTGATCCGGGCCCATACTACCTGGGCACAGGCCGATCCTACATGAAAAAGGCCAACCTAAAGCGGGACTTCAGCTTGATGCTCAAAGGGGCGCTGGTGCAGGGGTGCCCCCTTATCTTGGGAAGCTGCGGCCTGGCCGGGGATGACCCCAACCTGGAGTTTATGAGGCAAACGGCCGCAGAGGTGTTCGCAGAGCTGGGGGTCAGTGATCTCAAAGTCGCGGTAATCAAAAGCAGTGTGGAAGACGGCTTTTTGCTGGCGCGCCTTGGGTCTTTGGAGCCCCTGGGGCCCATGCCGGAGCTGAGCGAGGAGAATCTCAGGGCCTGCCGCAAGGTGGCCCAGATGGGGGTTGCCCCCATAATCCAGGCCCTGGAACAAGGGGCCCAGATCATTCTGGCGGGAAGGGCCTGTGATGTGGCGGTCTTTGCCGCTGATCCCCTGCGCAAGGGTATTGATCCGGGCCTTGCCTATCATGCCGGACACATTCTGGAGTGCGGCGCCATGGCCTGTGATCCAGGATCAGGAAGCGACTGCCTGCTGGCCGAGTTTGGCGACGACGGATCTGTGGCATTCACCCCGCCCAACCCCCAGCGGAGGGCCACGACCTGGTCCATTGCCGCGCACAGTCTTTATGAGGAAGACCACCCCTATCTTCAGTTTTATCCCGAGGGGATGTTGTCCCTTAAAGATACGGAGTACTTCCAGGCGGGTGAAGGCTCGGCCGGAATCAGAAACAGCGCCTTTATTAAGTCATCTCCCAGTATCAAGATTGAAGGGGCCAGACAAGCCGGGGAGCGCGTGGTTTCCATTCTCTCCTGCCGTTCCCTTGCAGCCATACCGGGTGATCTCCTGGTCTATGGCAAAAACGGCGTTGATCCGCATCCGGTGGAGGAAGGTGAATCCGAGCTGGGGCTTTGCCTCAAGGTGAAGAGCCGGGATAAAGAGGCGGCCCGGGCCATGCTCACGGCCCTAAAGGGCCTTTTCATGCACTTCGGCTATGCTGGCCGCCGTTCCACCGCAGGCAACCTGGCCTTTCCCATCTCTCCCAACGAGATCAATTACCAGGAAAAAGACGGCGTTTTTGTCTCCGCTGTAATCGCCGGAACCCGGGACCCCTTCTTTAAGGAGGCCGCTCCGGCCATGGAACAGGAGATCCTGGAGATCCTGGCCCGGGATTATAAAGAGATGCTTAAGGCCGTGGATATCGAGATCCTCTGGGCCTCAGAAGATTGTCCCCTCCTTTTTCTGGACACAGTGGCCACCACCGCCGGGGAGGCCCGCAGCCTGCATAAGGCTGAGATCAAGCGGCTGGGCAGGGCCGTTGATCCGGAGGCCTCTCCGGTGGTGGCAGCCCATATGGGCGGATTTTTTGTATGGGGGATCTTTCATCTTCTAAGGGAAGAGGCCCTTAAAGAGGCCGTTCTTTTTCCTATCACCATTTACCGCGTGGACGGTGATTCCTGGGCCCCCTTATCCCAGACCCACGCTGCCTCTCAGGAAGTGGAGATAAAGGGATGCGCCGCTGATCTTGAAGACAGCTCTTGGTCCCTTGTCCCAGAAGCAGGCACCGGGGGCAGGGTCCCCAGGGAGCATCGTCCTCTAGTCGAAATGACCCGGGTGATACGTTCCAAGAACGCCGGCATAAATAAAATCACCTATGACATTTTCTTTAACACCCGCCGGGACTATAAAGCGGCCTTGAGCTCTGGCGTTTTCACCTGCGCCGCATTGGCCAGGATTCTTAGGATTCCAGGCGAACGGATTCTGGGAATTTTTCAATACGATGCCTGCCTGGCCCTAAAGGTCAGCGTGGAGCGGGGCATTCTCTCGGGCTCCAAGGGGGACCGGGATCTTTTTGGGGCGCAGCAGCACACCAGGCTGCTTGCGGTGGAGATTCCGATCGTAGATTGACCTCCCTTTAGTAATCGTGAGCTTCCTTCCACATCTCTGGCGCCACTCGTCGCAAATCGGCGGCCAAGGCCTTTTACCATACAAATAAGTATGACGATGCGATTGTGGATTATATGGAGGGGAAGGTTTAGGAATATTATAAGCTATAACTTTTCTAATACTTCTAATGTTTCGGAGACATAAGGCAGCAACTCGTCTCTTTCCATTCGTTGAAGTGGTTGCTGTTGGCTGGCTTCTCCATGATGTCTGGGAGACGAAATATTGTTTAAATTCCAACATTGACTCAAAACACCGGGTTTCAATTTACCAAGGGGTGCAAGAGCATCTAGCATCGAGCCCAGTGATGAAATCGAAGTTAAGTGCTCATAATATTTAAATTTCAAGGCATTTTCCAACGCGATTCTAATGTCCTGTTGAATTTCGCTAGCCTCTGGCCCGAAATCTTTTGAAAGATACATCCTTAAGCGATCAATTCGTTTATAGTGATCTAGCTTTCTGTCTTCAGCAATATCAAATGATGTCAATCGACTGCCATTGTTAGAATCAGCCTTAATTGATATGGCTGCCGGATTTTTAAGATTGTCATCTAACATATAAAGAAAATCGCGTTTATGCGTGAGAATAATTACTTGCTCAGGCTTGTCACTTAACTCTTTTATGATTTGGGATGTTCTAGATCGCCTGAAATCATCTAAACTATTAAGGGGATCATCAAGTACAATAATTGCATTTTCAAGGCTATTATTTAATTTTAAACCTGCCACAAAAAAAGCAAAAGCAAGGGCATTCTTATCGCCAGCACTTAAGGTGTTGCTAAAACAAGGAATAGGTTGACTTGACCGTCCAATCCCAATCGGATGGTTATTGATACTAATATGAAAATCCGCAAAAGCAGATTTGGTCCGCCGGTCCGATAATCCCTGAAAACTATCGATTCTAAAATTAGTACCTATTATTGTAAGGATATTATTCATTTCTTTTTCGTATTTTTTGAATATATTTCCAGAATATTCGCTTAATTCTTTCTTTTTATCTTCGTATGCAGAAACGGCCTTCTCTTCAGTCTTTTTTGCGTCAACATACTGTTTGCACCAAGCTTTTTCCTTAGGCGTAAATCGGTTTAATTGGTTTTCGGCTTGATTCAGCTTTTGTTCTAAAACCGACAGGTCACCTTCATTAATTATAGTATTCTTATATTGCTCAATAGTCTTATTTTTTTCATCACATAATAGGTTAAGTTTTTGAATCGAACTATTAACTTCATTAATGATTAGAATAATTTTATTTGCACTGTTGATGTCTGGTATTAATTTTATATTCTTAATTTTCTTATCAATTTGGTTTAGAAGGTCAACTTGAAGATCATGTAATTTCTTTGCGAAAGGTTCAATATCTATTGTAACGGTAAATTTAGAAAAGTCTTCTCCTAAAAAAGGTACCCATAAAGCAGCTACTTTTTCATGTTCGGCCAATTTAAGCTTAATATCATTAAATTCTGTCTCAAAAGATCTGCTCCGTAACATATCATAAAGTCCAGTGACCTCTCCTTGTAATTCAGCATAGCTATAATCAAAATATAAAGAATAAGCATCCAATAATTTGCGGGCATCAGATGATAATTTTTGACCGCAAAAAGGGCAATTATCCGATTGTATTTGACTAATACCTTCCTGTATAAAACCAGCACAATTATCAGGGTTTCTTAGATTAATTTTGAAATGGTTAAGAACGATTTCTTTAGATTCTAAATTGACAGTTTGTGGGGTTCTTTTTAAAGTATTTTCAAGATATACCATGTCTAGGAGACTGATTTCA
>JASFOZ010000110.1:0-10192 GCA_050116255.1 Desulfarculaceae bacterium | reverse complement strand
ACCCTCACCCAAAGGCTGAAAGAGGTGCCCCGGGACCGGGATCTGGTGCTTATCTGCAACTCCGGCGTGCGCTCCTATGAAGCCCAATGCATGCTGGATGCCGCCGGAATCACCAGAACCTACAACCTCAGCGGCGGCATCGCGGCGGTGAAGAAATGGGGCGAACCCATAATCGGCGAGCCAAAGGAGTAGGCCATGTCCTATGAAAATCTGGTGCTGGAAAAGGGCGAGGATCATGTAGGTATCATCACCCTGAACCGCCCTGACCGACTCAACACCTTTACCTCCCAGACCGCCACTGAGGTGCAAAAGGCCTTACTTGAAATGGAATCCGAGCCCGAGGTGCGGGTCATATTGCTCCGGGGCGAGGGCAAGGCCTTTTGTGCAGGCATCGATGTCACCGAGATGGAAGGGCTTTCCCCCAACCAGCTCAAGTCCTGGGTGGAGCATATGGAAACGCCCTTGGTGACCATGAGCAAGCTCTGCAAGCCGGTGATGGTTTCAGTGCGGGGAGTTGCCGCCGCCAATGGGGGCGGCCTGGTGGCGGCGGCTGATCTGGCCATCGTCTCCTCAAAGGCGCGCATCGGCTTCACTGCGGTGAACGTGGGCCTGTTCTGCCTGGGGCCGGCGGTGCCTTTGTTCCGCATGGTGGGGCGGAAGCGGGCCTTGGAGCTTTTGTTCTATGGCGAGCTGATAAAGGCGGACAAGGCCTATGAGATGGGGCTGGTCAACAAGGTAGTGCCGGAAGAGGATTTGGACCGGGAGGCCCGGGAGTGGGCGGCAAAACTGGCGGCGAAGAGCCCGGTGGCCGTGCAGCTCAGTAAGAGGGCGTTATATGCCACAGCTGATATGGATTATGTCAGTTCCTTTGATTTTATGAACGAGGCCTTTGCCCGTTTGTGCACCACCGAGGACGCCAAGGAAGGCGTGGCCGCATTTTTGGAAAAGCGCGACCCGCAGTGGAAGGGATGTTGAGCCCGATGAACGCTTATACCATCCACCCCATCATCACCGGCCTCAACGCCACTGACCAGGGGATCATGACCTATCAGCGCCACTACGGCGAGGCCATTCACATCCCCATCTATGTTTTCTATCTGGAGGGCGGCGAAAAAAAGGTCCTCATCGACACCGGCCTGGAAGACTTCATGCTGCCCGACGGCCTGGAAGAGAAGTTGGGGCTCAAGGCCGAGTATCTGGAGGATGGTCTTGAGCGGCTGGGAGTGCAGCCCGACGAGATAGAGATCATCGTGCACACCCATTTGCACAATGATCACTGCGAGAACGACTCTTTGTTTGCCAACGCCAAGGTCTATGCCCAAAAGACGGAGATAGATTTCATGAACAACCCCCACCCTCTGGATCACCGCTACGACTCCGAATATCTTGAAGGCTGTGATGTGGAGGCCCTGGAGGGCGACGCCCAGATTTTGCCCGGCCTTAAGGTGCTGGCCACTCCGGGCCACACCCCCGGGGGGCAATCGGTGGTCGTGCAGACCCAGGAGTCCGGAAAGGTCCTTATCACCGGGTTTTGCTGCAACGAAAAGAATTTTCCCTCTGCCGGACCTGCGGTGTGCCCGGGCGTGCACACCGATGCTGTGGCCGGATGGGAATCGGCCAACCGGGTTAAGGGCTTGAAAGAAAGCGGGGAGATTGATCTGATTCTGCCTTGCCATGCCCTTTGGCCCGGGCAGAAGGGCGTTATTCGTTAGCGGAGCGGCATCGTTGACTGAAGAACTAAAAGAAAACCAGAACCGGCCCGGGTCGGTGAAGTTCGAGGTGCACGGCCGGGAGGTTCTGTCCAAGACCGTCAAGCAAAGCGGCAACTCGGGCCGTATCTATTTGCCCCCAACCTGGGTGGGAAAAAGGGTTAAGATCATCCGGGTTAATTGAACTTCATTTCTTCTAGGTTAATACCTGAAGCAGGAATTTTTGGCATGTCAGTGAAAGTTACGGTTATCGGTGCTGGTCCGGGGGGATATCAGGCGGCCATCCGGGCCGCGCAACTTGGAGCCCAGGTAAATGTGGTGGAGAAGGCCCAGGTGGGGGGTACCTGCCTGCACTGGGGCTGCATACCCACCAAGACCCTGCGCGCCACTGCCGACGCCCTGGAGACCGCCCGCCGCCTGAGCGAATTCGGCATCAGCGGCGGTGGTGAGTTCGCCTGCGATCTTGAGGCTATCCGTCAGCGTATGGCCAACGTGGTCAAACCTCAGGCCCAGGGCATTGAAAAGTTGTTTCAGGCCTATGGGGTGCGCCTGGTGCAGGGAGTGGCCAGGCTCAGCGCACCTGATCTGGTGGAGGTGGAGTTGGCCCAGGGAGGCAGCGAGCAGCTTGCCTCTGACCGGATTATTCTGGCCACGGGCTCACGGCCTGCCGACCTGCCTGGGCTGACCCGGGACGGCAAGATGATTCTGAACTCCGACGACGCCCTCAGGCTGGAACAAATACCCTCCCGTATGGCGGTAGTGGGGGGCGGGGTGATCGGTTGCGAGTTCGCCTTTATCCTGGCGGCCTTGGGCAGCCAGGTTACGGTGATAGAGGCCCTGGACAGGATTTTGCCCCTGCCTTCTTTGGATGAGCAGTGCTCCAAGCTCCTGGCCCGGGAGATGAAAAAGAACAAGATCCAGGCGATTACCGGCATGGTGGTGGAAAAATGCCAGCAGGCGGGCTCCGGCCTTAAGCTCCAACTGGGCCCTTCGCCCTTGGTCGAGCACCCTAAAGGGCGTGAGCCCAAACCCCGGGAGCTGGAGGTGGACCAGGCCCTGGTCAGCGTGGGCAGGGCCCTTAACACCCAGGACCTGGGCCTGTCCCAGGCTGGGGTGGAATTGGATGAGCGCGGGGCAATCAAGGTGGACCGGTTCATGGCCACCAGCCAGCCCGGAATTTTTGCAGTGGGGGACATGTTGGGCCCGGGACGGCCCATGCTGGCTCATATGGCCGCTACCGAAGGCGTGGCCGCGGCGGCCAACTGCCTGGGGCTCAACCAGGAGGTATCCTACCAGGTGGTGCCGGCGGTGGCTTTCACCAAGCCGGAAGTGGCCTGGGTGGGGCTTTCCCCGGCCCAGGCCCAGGAGTCGGGCTGCCAGGTCCAGACCGAGGCCTTTGCCTTCCGCATGCTGGGCAAAAGTCAGGCCATGGGCGAGATCGCCGGCCAGTGCAAGCTGGTGAGCGAAGCCGAGAGCGGCCGCTTGCTGGGCGCCCACATAATCGGCCCCCATGCCGGAGACCTGATACATGAGTGCGCCTTGGCCTTGAAAATGGGGGCAAGGGTTGGCGATTTGGCCCATACCATCCACGCCCATCCCACCCTCAGCGAGGCGGTTCACGAGGCGGCGGAAGGCGTTCTGGGCCTTTGCGTGCACACGCCGCCTAAACGGCAACCATAGCCAGGCTCCCCAGACAGACCTTTTTGAGCCGCTCTCTGGGTGTTTGCATCTGAAAAGGGCACTTACCATTTAAGGCCTGCTGAACAAATGCAGGAGCCAGAACCCAGGCCCTGGCAATAGAGTATTGAACCAGATAGACTAAATGAGTATGATCCAAGCGCCTGCATGAGGGGGGACGTTAACACTCAGTGCTGAGCGAGTCCGGATTTTCGGTTCTTGCCTTGAGTGAGGAAGCAAAGCCGTGAGTACAAATACAGAGCAGATGGTTAAAGTCCGGTTCGAGCCCATGGGGGTGGAGACCCAGGCCCCGGCGGGCTCATTCCTTTTGGACGCGGCTTTGGAGGCCGGCGTTCACATCAATGCCTCCTGCGGCGGCAAGGGAGTGTGCGGCAAGTGCCGCATCGTGGTGAAGGAAGGCTCTCTGGAAGGCGGCCTGACCGAAAAGATCAATGCCAAAGACCGGGAAAAAGGGGTGAGACAGGCCTGCCTGGCCACCTTGAAAGAAGACGTAGTAATTGAGGTGCCGGTGGAGTCGGCCTTGGACAAGGCGGCGCTCAAGGCCTTGGCCACGGGGCAGGCCCAGGGCGCCAAACTGGTCAGCGCTGACGACCTGAAGGCAGAGGACCGCTTTTTTCCGGCCTTGATCAAAAGGGTCATTAGCGCCCCTGCCCCCACCTTGGAAGACAACCGCAACGATGTAAGGAGGCTCCTGGACACATTCAGGGAATCGGGGGAGCGTCATTTTGCCCTTGATTTCGAGGCGATCCGTGATCTGTCCCGGTGCTGGCGCGAGGGAGACTGGACTATCACCACCACTATTTTAAGGCCGGTTTACTTAGAAAGCGGGCGCAACCGCATCATAAAGGTGGAACCAGGAGACACCACCGACCAAAACCTGGCGGTGGCCATAGACCTGGGCACCACCACCGTATGGGGCCAGCTTATCGACCTTAACAGTGGTGAGATTTTGGCCACCGAAGGCACTTTCAATTCCCAGATCAGTTTCGGGGAGGACGTAATCAGCCGCATCATCGCTGCGGACAAACCCCAAGGCCTGCATAAACTGCAAGAAGCGGCTGCTTGCTCCATAAACTCGGTGCTGGAGTCTTTGCTTAAAAAGCCTGGCGTGGAGGTGAACGACGTCGGTGTCGCCACCCTGGCGGGAAACACCACCATGACCCAGCTGTTTTTGGAGATGCCGCCCAAATACATTCGCCTGGAGCCCTATGTGCCCACCGCGGCCTATTACCCGCCTTTGAAGGCCAGCGACTTCGCCCTGGCCTTACCGGACCATTGCCAACTGTTGGCCTTTCCCGCCGTGGCCTCCTATGTTGGCGGCGACGTTGTTTCCGGCATCCTGGGCGTGGGCATGCACAAGGACCCCCGCCTCACCTTGTATATAGACCTGGGCACCAACGGCGAGGTGGTGGTGGGCAACCAAGACTGGATGGCCTGCGCCGCCGCCAGCGCCGGTCCCGCCTTTGAAGGCGGCGGAGTGAAATTCGGAATGCGCGCCAGCCAAGGAGCTATCGAAAACATCTCCATCAATCCCCTGAATGCAGAGCCGGCCCTGGTTACTGTAGGCCGGGCCTCGCCCAAGGGCATCTGCGGCTCCGGCCTCATCGCCACGGTGGCGGCACTCTTTCTGGGCGGGCTTATGGATGAGCGGGGCCGCTTTAATCTGGAGCATGACAGCGACCGGCTGCGAGAGGGCGAGGACGGTCCCGAATACGTGTTGGCCTGGGCCCAGGACACCCAGATAGATCGGGATATCACCCTTACGGAACTGGACGTGGATAATTTGATGCGGGCCAAGGGCGCCATGTACGCCGCTTATATGACCCTGCTGGAGGGTGTGGGCCTTTCCATAAAGGACCTGGACCGGGTGATATTGGCCGGCGGCTTCGGCCAGTCCATCAATATCGAAAGAGCCATTATTATCGGCCTGCTGCCCGAGCTGCCTCCCGAACGCTTTACTTTTGTGGGCAATGGCTCCCTGCTGGGGGCCCGCCTGATTACCATGAGTAATCAACTCAGGGCGGAAGTGGGCGACATTGTGGACAAGATGACCAACTTCGAGCTGTCGGTGGCTCCGGGCTACATGGACAACCTGACCGGCAGCCTTTTCCTGCCCCATACCGAAGGCAAGCGTTTGTTTCCCCAGACCAGGGCCCGTTTGGATGAGGCGAGAGCAGCCTTGCAGGGCCAGCATTGACACAGCTCAGTCAATAAGGCCTTTGGCGCCCAGGCCTGCAAAGGACTGCCTTATTGGGGCTGGCAACGCCGGCCTTCATCGCCTTATCTTAGGAAAGGCTACAGTTAGGCCTCTTCAGGCGTAGGCAAAGCGGAGTAAAGGGCATTATCTGAATGGAAGTGCTGATCGTCGTCCCAACCTACAATGAAGTGGACAACCTTGTTCCCCTGGTTGGGGCTTTGCTCAATCTGGACCTGGACATGGGCCTGCTGGTGGTTGACGATGGCTCTCCTGACGGCACCGGCGAGGCCGCAGAGGGCTTGGCCGCCAAAGACAAACGGGTGAATGTGCTTCAGCGCGGGGCCAAGATGGGCCTGGGGTCTGCCTATAGCCAGGGATTCAGCTGGGGGCTCGAGAACACCCAGGCCCCGTTTCTGGTTCAGATGGACGCTGATTTTTCCCATGACCCGGCGATGGTTCCGGTCCTTTTGGAAGCGGCCCGGCCCGGGATGGTGGCGGTGGGCTCCCGCTATGTGCCCGGAGGGGGGGTGCGCAATTGGAGCCTTTGGCGCCGGATGATAAGCCGCTTCGGCTGCCTGTATGCAGAGAGCATATTGGATATGGGGGTGAGAGACGCCACCAGCGGCTTTAAATGCTGGCCGCGCCAGGCCCTGCAAGCCATTGACTTGAACGGGACTCTTTGCGACGGCTATGCCTTTCAGATTGAGATGAGCTGGCGGGCTCTAAAAGCAGGTTTTTCCTTAAAGGAGGTACCCATAACTTTTGTGGACCGTGGCTGCGGGCAATCCAAGATGTCGACCCGTATAGCCATGGAGGCGGCCTGGAAGGTCTGGTACCTGAAGAGATTGAACCGCCGCTTGACCAAATAGCTGGATCAGCCCCCTTTTTTTCCACGGCCCAAGAGCAACAGCCCCACAGAATCGGGCAGGCGTCCGGTTTCCAAACGGCTGGCCCCCAAAGACAGCTTCCACCCCAGCCTGGCCAAAAAAGGGGCAACAAACAAAAAGCTGCTCACCCGTATCTCCTCGAAACCGGCCTGTACCAGGGTCTGCCTAAGAAGCGGGGCTGTGAAGCGGGTGAGGTGTTGCTCCTGGTAACTTATCCCCCCCACCCGGTTTAACAGCCACTCCACCACAGGCCAGAGACTGGCGTAATTGGGCGTGGTCACCACCAGCTTTCCCCCGGGGCGCAGAACCCGGCGGGCCTCGCTCAGCAAATTCTGCACCTGGCCTGGCTGGAAATGTTCCATGACCTCGATTATGGTCATGATGTCGAACGAGTTCGACGCAAAAGGCAGTTCTTCACCCCTGGTCTGGAGAAAGTGACAGGAGCAGTCGCCGTAACTTTGCCGGGCGTAACGCATCTGCTCCAGGGCCGGGTCCAGACCCACGGCCAACCTGCACCCGTTTAGGGTCCCCAAAAAGGTGCCCGGTCCGCTGCCTATGTCCAGCAGCGCTGAGCCGGAGTCCACTTCCTTGCCCACCCGTTGAAACTTAAGGTGGTGCCACATACTGCGGATGCCCGACCTACGGCGGAAGATGCGGTCATAATAGCCCGCCTGCAGGTCATGATAATTGAATCCGCCTGTAGATCCACGGTTCAGGCGCTCGGGTGTTTTTAAACCTCGCTCAGTCACTTTATATTCTTTTCATTCTTGTTCAGAAGGTTGCTCTTCAGGCTCTGGATCAGGCACCTTAAGCCGGCGGCGCAGCCGCACAAAGAGCAAGGCCCATATGGCCGCGCCCAGGAGGCCCAATCCCGTGGCAATACCCCCCAGGAGCATGCCCGGCGGATCGAACCTCAAATCCACCCGCGCTGCTCCCGAAGGAACCAACAGGCCCAAGAAAAGGCCATCTGCTTTATAAAGCCTGGCCTCACGTCCATTGACTCTGGCCTGCCAGCCTGGGTGAAAGTTCTCCAAAACCACCAGCATTTGGGGTGCGGGGCTGCTGACGGAAAGGCCTATGTGACCGTCCTCCCATTTTTCCACGGTCACCACGCCGCCGCCGTTTACCGAGGGGTTTATGTCAAGTTGAGCCGGTGCAGGAATAAAGGTCTGAGTGCAGTCGGGTTCAAAGAGCCGGGGCAATATCTCCTTCCAGGGCAGGACCGCCACATCATGGTTCAGATAGGCCCGCCGGATCTTGGCCGAGACCAGATGCAGCTGAGAGGGCCCGCCGTTGCCGGTGACAACCCAGTTGATGCCGGCCCGGCGGCAAAAGGAGGAGCTGATCTGGGGCCACTTTTCTGGCCTTGCCATAAGAAGATAATGCTCCACCTCATCCACTTCCTGGGACCGGAGCACATCATAGGGGGGAAAGTATCTGAGCCCGGTGAAGAGCACCCGGTTGGGCTTGGGAAAGGTGCGGGGCGGCTCGGTCTCAATAAGGTGCCGGCCCAGAATCACAACCGCAGCCTGCCGTTTTGGTTCGATGGCAGGAGGGTCGCTGTAACGGCTGTAAGAGTAGCTCCAGGCAAAGAGTCCCAGCTCGGCCAGCATCAAAGCAGTAATTGCCACCAATCGCCAACCGGCCTGGGGCAACCGAAAACACAATAACAGCCCCCCCAGGCCCAGGATTGCCCCACAAAGGCCTACACCTAGATTTCGGAAGTTGCTTAGATTTTGGCGGGCCCTTGTCTGGGCGAGTTCATGAAGTTGATCCTGGTCGCTGAACTTGGGGCTGCGTCCCTGCCAATCCCTCAGTTCCTGCTCCACCAGTAGTATGGCCCGTTCCACAGAATAGGCAGCGTCCAGGGATGTGGAATCAGTTTTGAGGGGCTGGTCCAGAACCGGAGCCGTGGCAAAATAAACCGCCCCCGCCGCCAGCACAACGGCGCTCACCACAATCAGACGGCGCCGGCTGCCCAGCCAGCGCCGGCACAGACGGCAGCTCCCTTCCCCAAGGCGCTCCAGACCCAGGCCCAGGCCCAGGCAAAGCACCAAAGTGGTGACCAGGGTGTAGCGGGCCGGAACCCGGAAGAGATCGAAACCAGGCCAATCCAGCACCGGGGCCAGAGGGCCGAATTTGCCCAGGGCCAACAGCAGGGCCACTATGCCGAAAACTATCCAGAACCCGGCCCATAGGGGTCTCGAGCGCAGGGTCCCGGCCCAGCCCAGGCCAGCCAAAAAAAGCACCGACACCCCCGTGAATACGGTTTCTTCCCAGAAGTTGCTTTCAGCTATCTCTTGAAAGTTGCCCGGCATTCCCGGCAGCTGGACCCCGAACAGATAGGGCGAAACATAGGTAAGCAGCATGCGTGAGTGCAACGAATATATTTGGCTGAAGTTTTCACCTCCAGAAGAGGCCTTTAGAAACCGGTGGGAATCTGCCATATGAGCCAGGGTGGGGCCCAGTTGCACTCCGGCAATAAAAAGGCCCATAACCACGGCCAACAAGGCCACGGCCAGCATTTTTACAGCCCTGGCCCATTCCCAAAGGGCCGCCAGCCACAGGGCATAGAAACCCCAGACCAGCAGGCAAATAAAAAGCATCTGGGGATGACCCAACAGGGCCGCCGAAGCCGTGGCCAGGCCCAGCCAGCCCAGAGACCAAAGGCTGCTCCGGTTGCGGGCGTTTCGAAGCAGGGCCAGCCCCCAGGGCAGGTGTGCGGCCACAGCCAGAAGGTGGAAATGGGAAAAATGGGTGGTGAAGAACCCTGACAGGCAAAAGGCAAGCCCGGCTATGTCGCCGGCGTTGCGGCCTATGTTTTCACTGCGGCACCACAGATACATGCCCCAGGCCGCGCCCAACATGTAAAACGCCTGGGACAGGGTGAAGGCCAGGTTAAGGGGCAGCAGTCCGAAGAGGACAAGGTTCAAGGGGTGGGCAAAGCCGCCCTGGCCCACCCCGTGCAGATAATGGCCGAACCCGAAACGGCTGGACCAAAAAAGAAAGTGGTCCTGCTCCAGTGTCTGGGCATATAGGTATTTCACCGGGAAATTGTAATCTTTCAGATCCCCGATCAGATATATCTTGTCCTCTAAAAGAGCAGGCGCAAAGCACAGCCCCACCAAGGCGGCCAAGGCCAGGGCCTGCCAGGAGCACAGCTCCCAGAGCAGCCGGGGGGCAACCGGTTGGTCAGGTTTCATGTCGCTCGGCAAATTGGAAAGCCCGGGGAATGCTCATTATTCCGATTAACTTTTAAGTAGGCCGGTAGGGTTCATTTAACGACTCTCTTTTTTGGAGCCCTTAAAATAAGGGGAATTCATATTATTAGTCAAGTATTCCAGTTTACAGTAGGTTTTAAAAGGCATTTATGCGGGGCCGTGGTAAGGGATTCGGCCGGCTATCAGGAATTCTATGCAAAACCGGCAAGGTTTCAGGTAGAAGTGGAACCTGGACTTGCGCTTGGAATCCTGGGACGAGGACATGATCTGAGGTGCCGCTAAAGTCAGGAAGAAATGACCGGGCCTACCCTATCCGGGCGGATCGGGTGGCTGTAATCGGCCTGGACAGCGCCCCGGCCCAGCTGGTTCTGCAGCAATGGCTGGGAGACCTGCCCAATATCAACGGCCTCATCCAAAACGGGTTCGCCGCTGAGCTTAAGAGCACCATACCGCCGATCACGGTACCGGCCTGGTCCTGCA
>JASFOZ010000109.1:0-10270 GCA_050116255.1 Desulfarculaceae bacterium | reverse complement strand
GGTGGGGGCCATGTTGCTCCAGGGCGCCCACAGGCAAGATAACGCTTTTTATTTTTTGCCGTGCCCCAGAAAATTCATCCATGCTAATTTCGTGTAAGAGCACGTGGCTTCTCCAGGCGTGGAAAAGGCTGGAGAAAAAAACGTCTCCAGGCCTGTTTAGAACTGCGTAAACATAGTAGACCTCTAAATTGAGGCATGTCAAATGGCCGTGCGGACATCAAATGGGTATTGCGCCCATGAATAAAATCACCTTTCAACGGATGAGATCCCTCTCCGTAGGGGTGAAGATATCCGCCGCCTTGGTATTGGTGGTACTGGTCACTTCCCTGGTTTTGATAACCGTCGTCAACACCTTGGCGGTTCGATTCGTTGAGAAACATTCCCGTCTGCAGATGCAGGAACAGCTGATGCTGGTGGACGGCATCGTGGCGATGCTATTGGAGACCTCCGTAGTTGACCCCAAAAACGCCCTCAGTGAGGCTGTGGCCCAGATCAACAACCGCTTCAAGCACGATCTGGCCTCCATCATCTACGCGGTGATGCCGGATGGGGCGGTGATCTTACCCCCCACCTTTTCCAAGAGCGATCTTCCCGGACAGGATGTCTTGATACGTATAGCCCGGGCCGGCCGGGGGCAAACAGAGTTTCAGGTTGATAACCAGGAGTATTGGGCCGCCTTTGACCGCCGGGCCAAAGGGGAGATGGTGCTTGTGATCCAGTGCTCCCGGGAAGCGATGGTGGGGGAGGTGCTCGGCACCTTGATATGGGGAGCCGTCTTGGCGGCGTTGTGCCTGGGAGCGGTGGTGGCCTTATTGGCAATGCTCTTTTTCCGCCGCGTAATCGCCGCTCCCTTGATGCTCCTCACCGAAGATGGGGAGCGGGTGGCCTCCGGGGATTTGACTCCTCCTAAGCCTTTCGCCAATCGGTACGATGAACTGGGTCGTCTGTCCCGGGTTTTAAACCATATGGCCATCACCGCCCAACAGATGGTGGAAGAGGCCCGGGCCAACCAGGCCCGCTTTCAGCAGCTCTTCACCGACTCCCGGGACGCAACCTTCATTATTAACGAGCAGGGCCGTATCGAGGATGTCAACCCGGCCGCGGTGAAGATATTCGGATATGCCAACAAGACCCAGATGCAGGCCCTGGAAGAGACCAATTGCCTTTTTTCCAACCAAGAGGAACGACGGCTTTATCTAAACACCCTCAAGGCCCAAGGGTATGTACAAGATTTTCCTGTGACTCTGCGCCGCAATAGCGGGGAGGAATTCGAGGGCTTGATAACCGCCACCCTGCGGGGAGAGAAACAGGCGCGCTTTGGGCTGGTCCGCGACGTAACCCAGATGAGGTCGGCCCAAAGGGCTTTGCGCGAAAGCGAAGACCGCTACCGCCGGCTGTTGGAAAACGCCCCGGACCTTATCTTCCGCTGGTCTTTGCACAGCGACAAATTCGATTACTTAAGCCCCGCCCTGGTCAACCTCACCGGCTATGAACCGCAACAGGTGATGGAGTCGCCCGTAATTCTTAAAAACGCCATACATCCGGACTACCGGGAAAAGGTCCTCGCCCTCAGGAAGGACCTGATCGCGGGAATGGGCCCTTCCAGCTATGAGGTGGAGTACCAGTCCATCCATGCCTCCGGAGGCACCCGCTGGGTCAGGGAGCGCAGCATCCTCATTCGGGATGAAATGGGACAGCCCACGGCCATCGAGGGCCTGGCCACAGACATCACCGTGGCCAAAAGGCTGGAGCAGGCCTTGATTCAAGGGCAACAGATGGTTGAGGCCACCCTCCAGGGACTCCCCGCACCGGTAATGGTCATAGACCGGCGGCACAAGGTGGTGCATTGGAACCGGGCCATGGAGATTATAACCGGCGTAAAGGCCAAGGACCGGGTGGGCACATCTTTGCAGTGGAATCCCTTCCATAAAAACCAAAGACCGGTGCTGGCAGACCTGGTTCTGGATATGGACTGGAGGGCCATAGACAAACTCTATGGGGCCTCGGGTCTGAAAAAATCCATCCTGGTCGAAGGCGGCGTTGAGTTCGAGGCCTTCTTGAAGGACCTGGGAGGGAAAAGCCGCCACCTGCGTTTTCTGGCAGCGCCCATCACCGATGAAAACAACCAGGTGGTGCGGGCGGTGGAAACCCTCATCGACCTGACCGATATCAAGGCGCTCGAAGAGGAGCTGCGCCGGCTATCGGTAACCGATGACCTCACCGGCCTTTACAACCAGCGCTTTTTCTACGCCACCCTGGCCCGGGAAGTGGAGACCTCGCGCCGCTACAACCAGCCCTTGGCCCTGCTCCTGATGGACCTGGACGAATTCAAAAAATACAACGACAGTTTCGGCCACCTGGAAGGAGACCGGGTACTGAGTGCCTGCGCCAAAACGGTGCAGCAAAAAGTGCGCAGCACCGACCTCCCCTGCCGTTACGGCGGGGAAGAGTTTGTGGTGCTGCTACCCCATTCGGATTTGGACGAGGCGGAAGCGGTGGCCGAACGCATCCGGGATGGTATCGAGAGATTGCAGTTTTTCCCCGCTCTGCCCGGCAAAGGGCCGACCAAGGCCAAAGTCACCACCAGTGTGGGGGTGGCCCTGCTCCAAGCCGGCGTGAGCAAGGAGGACCTGGTGCGCCGGGCTGATCAAGCCATGTATGAGGCCAAAAAGGAGGGGCGCAACCGGGTCGCTACCCTCAGGGAAGACGGGCAGATCGTGGTACTGCCCCAGCGGGTTTCAGCCAAGGCCTCCTGAGAAATTCCCCCCACCTGCGCGATCAAATCATTCAAGGCCTGGCTTGAACTACTTAGTTGAGGCGGGAGGATTGGACGCCTTTTCAGGGGTGAGAATCAGCCGGATGCTGCCCGGGACGCCGGCGATGACCAGGGTGACACGCTCCCCGGCAGAGGCGGCAAAGGGCTCTCCGGAGGGCAGGTTTCTGGGGAAACGCAGCCGGTATAGGCGGTCCCAAGGCCCCCAGAAGGGATAAAGCGCCTCGCTTATGGCGGTGCGCTTTTTTATCAGGCGGCGGTCCTTGGGCTCCAGCCGGGCCCCGGCTTGGTTTTGCAGATACACCTTCCAGGCCGGCTGGGCCGAGGTCAGGTTATTCCACTTTTTATTGGGCACAAAAAGGCTCAGGGCGACTTCATAGTGCCGGGCGGCCTCCTGGTTTTGCTCTGCAATGAGCTTGTTGAACTCATCCTCCCTTAGGCCGAAGGCGGCGGCGCGGCGGCGGGCCATGGCCTGGCGCACCTCCTGGCCCAGCCACATCGCTTTTGCCTGCAGGGCCGTGGCCGGACCCTCATAGATACTGCCTTTGGAGATAAAGGGTGCGACGGCCTTAAGATAGGCCTTTTGCGCGGGGCGCTCCCGGGGGTCGAACTCATCAACCAGGTCGGTGGCCGTCTGGCAGGAGGTCAAAAGCAGCCCTGCCAAGGCCACAGCCAGGGCCAGGAAAATCCTTGTCACTCTCATGTCTCTATCCGCTCCCCGCCCGGGTGCTGGCTGCCGCTGCGGCGCCGGTAACTATTATAACACCGGCGGGCCTGAATCTGCTTACTCCTCAAAGACCTTGGCAAAGATATAATCCACGCCCTGCAGATGGGTCTTGGGGTCGAACAGCCGGTCCAGCTCATCTTGGCTGAGTACGGCGGTCACCTTGGCATCTGCGGCCAGGCGCTCTTTGAAGCTGCCTCCCTGCTTCCAGGTGGCCATGGCGTTTTCCTGCACCAGGCGGTAGGCATCCTCCCGGCTCATGCCGGCCTCGGCCAGGGCCAACAGCACCTGCTGGCTATGGATCAGGCCGCCGGTGAGGTTGAGGTTTTTAAGCATGTTGTCTGGGTAAACGATGAGATTTTCCACCAGGCCGGCCAGGCGCTGCAGGCTGTAGTGGGCCAGGATGTTGGCATCCGGGCCGATGGTGCGCTCCACGCTGGAGTGGCTGATATCCCGCTCATGCCAAAGGGGCAGGTCCTCCAGGGACGCCAGGGCATAGGAGCGCAGCAAGCGAGCCTGGCCGCATAGGTTCTCGCTGCCGATGGGGTTGCGTTTGTGGGGCATGGAGCTGGAGCCCTTCTGCCCTTTAGCAAAGGCCTCCTCCGCCTCCAGCACCTCGGTGCGCTGCAGGTGGCGTATCTCCACGGCCAGGCGCTCTATGCCGCCGCCCAGGATGGCCAGGGTGCAAAAATACTCGGCCAAGCCGTCCCGGGCCACCACCTGGGTGGAGGCCACCGCCGGCTCCAGTCCCAACTCGGCCATGACCATTTGTTCCAGCTCTGGGGGCAGGTGGGCGTAGGTCCCCACCGCGCCCGAGATCTTGCCCCGGGCCACCGCCTGCCGGGCCCTGAGCAGCCGGTCTTTGTCGCGGGCGAACTCAGCGTAGAACCCGGCCAGCTTCAGCCCAAAGCTGATGGGCTCGGCGTGAATGCCGTGGCTGCGCCCTATCTGCAGGGTGTATTTGTGCTCCTGGGCCCTTTTGCGCAGGGCTGCCAGCAGGCGGTCCAGGGCCTCCAGGATCAGATCCGCCGACCGCACCAAAAGCAGGGCATAGGCGGTGTCGAGCATGTCCGAGCTGGTCAGCCCCAGATGCACAAAACGGCTGGCCGGGCCCACATGCTCGGCCACATTGGTCAAAAAGGCGATGACGTCGTGCTTGGTCTCCTGTTCGATCTCATCTATCCGCTCCACCTCAAAGGAGGCCTTTTTCTCGATGTCGGCCAGGGCGTCTTTTGGTATGCGGCCCAGTTTGTGCCAGGCCCGGCAGGCCGCCAACTCAACATCCAGCCAGGCCTGGTATTTGCTCTGGTCGCTCCAGATCTCCCCCATCTCGGGCAGGGTGTAACGTGCGATCATTTAGACCCCTCTCCTTATCCAATCCCTGAATGGTTTCCGGCCGGCTTGAAAATCCCGGGTTTGCTTTTTGTACACCCAGGGCCGCTTCGGTTTCTAAATCCTAAAGGCAAAGCCGGCCTCCGTCAATCAGGCATTAGCACCGGCTCCTGCCCTCAGAACCGGGGCGAACTTGCACAATCCCGGGTATTTTGCCACGATTTGAAATCAGGCCCCTTACTCAATTAGGGTGGAATAAGGTTAAGTTCACATAAAGATTTTTCTGATGGCAGGCTGGGAAAAATACGCATATCTCGCCGGAACCTGGGCCTTGTGGTGCGGCCTGCACAGCCTGTTGTTGTGGGAGCCGCTCCGGCAGAGGCTGGAAAAGGCCCTTGGGTTCAGGGCAAGCGTCTACAGGCTGCATTTTTCCCTCTTGGCCTTGCTGAGCCTGGCGCCGGTGGCCTATTACACCCGGCAATCAGGCGGCCTTACCGGCTTCTTCTGGCCTTGGCCCTGGCTGGGGTTGCAGGCGCCCCTGTGGCTGGCCGGCCTGGCCCTGTTCGGGTGGGCCTTGATCAGCTTTCAAAGGGGCGGAGTGGACCTGGCGGGTTGGCAAGGGGCCGTGGCCGGCAGCGACCGCACTCCCCATCTGGTCACCGGCGGGGCCTACGGCCTGGTGCGCCACCCCATGCATTTGGCGGCCCTGATCATGATTTGGGCCCGCCATCTCACCACGGCCGACTTGATTATCAACTCAGTGCTCACCGCGTATTTGTTCCTGGGCGGCATACACGAGGAACGCCGCCTCTACCGCATGTTCGGCGCCGCCTACCAGGAATACGCCCGGCGGGTACCCTACTTGGTTCCCCGGCTCAAGTTAGGTTCAGGTTAAATCAAGGGCGAGGGTTGCCCAGGTGTCTCAGGCCTTTGTCATCGGCGCCTTGTCCATACCTGAAGCAGAGGCGTCTGGGGCGAGTGCGCGCCTGGCCATTTCCCGGGCCTGTTCCAGGGTCCAAGGGATTAACTCCACCTGAAAAATCCGGGCAAAGCTCTGGGCAAAGGCCCGGCGCAGTTCATTCGGGTCCACGGGCCTATCCAGCAGGCGGGCCAGGGAGGTGATCACTCCCGGCCCCAGGCCGCAGGGAGATATGAGGCCAAAGTGATCCAGGTCAGGGTCCACATTCAGGGCCAGCCCGTGGATGGTGACTCCCCGGCGCACGGCCAGGCCCAATGAGGCCACCTTGCGGCCGTCCACCCACACCCCGGGATGATCGGGCCGGGTTCCAGCCTGCACCCCCACATGGGCCAAGGCGGCAAGGGCCGCCTCTTCCAGCTTATGGGCGAAGTCAGACACCCCCAAGCCCAGGGACTTCAGGCGGCAGACCGGATAGGCCACCAGCTGACCGGGGCCATGATATGTGGCCTGGCCTCCGCGCTCCACCCTGTGCACGGCGATTCCCTGGGACCTGAGCCTGTCCTCGCTGACCAGAAGATCGTCCACGCCGCCTCGGCGGCCCAGGGTCACCACTGGGTCATGTTCCAAAAGGATGAGCACCTCAGGCACCAAGCCGCTTTGCCTGGCCCCAGCCAATCCCCGCATCAAATCCAGGGCGCTGGCGTAATCCAGCCGCTCAATATCCAAAAGAAACCCCTTGATCATGGCGGCAAGGCTACAACTCCGGGCCGGCGGCGTCAACCTGACCCCCCAGGGCAAGAAACCCGGAACTTGATTCGCCCAGGCCTCCATTGAGCAAACAAGGGCCCCATTGTGGCTGGGCTGTGAAGTTTGGGTGGCACCTGGGTGTACCTGGTCATGCACTCACTTTTTGCTGCTAGACTGCATAACAGGTAGGGCGAGGGAAAAAGCCGCCGGCCCCGGCGTTGTAAGTAAATCCAACTTTGCTCAGGAGTTTAATGCCATGGCCCTGACAAGCAAGAGCAATCAAAGGCCCAAACGCCCCCGCAGGCTGGGGGGGCTCCTGCGCAAAAAGCAGCGCTCCCAGATCAGGATCGGCTTTTTGCAGAAGCTGCTCATCAACATCTTCACCTTGTGTGACGGGTTCAACGCCCTGACCCACCGCCGCTTTTTCCGGGACCGGGACCGCCCCTATGCCTATGCCTCTTATCTGTCCCGATCCCAGGCCAAAACCTTCTGGGAAAAAATGCAGGTCATCCACGAGGCCAAAAAAGACAAGACCCGCAAGATCATCTTTGCCAAGCAGCGCTATGGCAAAGTTCCCGCCAGGTATATCACCGTGTGTAAAAAGACCCCCTGCGGGCGCCTGCGCCTCATGGCCGCCAATATGCAGTGAGCCGCCAACAGGTCCCGCGCTTTTTCTGCCAAACGGCCTGGAACCTGAAACCCGGGCCAACTCCGGTATGAAGTATTAGCATATGCTTTAAAGGCCAGCAGACCTTGAGGGCCAATATTTGCTAGAATTTGAAATAACGGCCTGGATTTCATCAAAGCCGCTTATTTAATCTTGGTTGGAGAAGACATATGAACGATCGTCCGGGAAATGGCGGGGCCATGAGCCCCTATCTGGCCGGGGCCTTGGCCGGGCTTTTGGCCATTGCCTCGGTGCTGGTTGCCGGGAAATACCTGGGGGCCTCCACCAGCTTTGTGCGCTCTGCGGGCCTGATCGAAAAGATGGCCTATCCGGAGCGTGTGGCCCAGATGCCCTACTTCATATCCAAGACGCCCAAGATCGATTGGCAGTGGATGTTCGTGGCCGGCATCTTTTTGGGCTCCTTGATAGCCTCAGTCATGACCAAGAGCTTTAAGTGGCAGACCGCGCCCGACTCCTGGCAGCAGCGCTTCGGCCCCGGCGGCCTCAAACGGGGCTGGGTGGCCTTTGTGGGCGGGGTGATAGCCATGTTCGGCGCCCGTTTGGCCGGGGGCTGCCCCAGCGGCCACGGCCTCAGCGGCATGGCCCAGCTATCGGTGAGCGGCCTGGTGGCCCTGGCCGGTTTTTTCCTGGCCGGGGTGGTGATGGCCCGGCTGTTGTATGGAAGGAGCTAGATCATGGCCAGTCTGATCTACGGCCTCATAACCGGCGTCATCTTCGGCTTTCTCATGCAAAGGGCCCGGGTGATCCGCTATGACAAGCAACTGGGGGCGCTGCGCCTGAAGGACATGACCATTGTCAAGTTCATGATGAGCCTGGTCTGCGTGTCCATGGTGGGCATATATTTGTTGGGGGACCTGGGCTTGATTAAGCTGAGCATAAAGCCCGCCCTTTTGGGGGCCAATATCCTGGGCGGCCTGATCTTCGGCCTGGGCTGGGGCTTGTTGGGATATTGCCCGGGCACCTCCCTGGGCGCCTTGGGGGAAGGCCGCCTGGACGCGGTGTGGGGCATCTTGGGGATGCTCACAGGCGCGGCCCTGTTTGCCGAGGCCTACCCCTCGCTAAAGGCAACGGTCCTCACCTGGGGCGTCCTGGGCAAGATAACCTGGCCCCTGGTGCTGGGGATCAACCACTGGATCGTCATCGCCGTATTCGTGGCGGCCAGCCTGGTTTTGTTCCGCTGGTTCGAGCGGCGGGGCCTATAAGCGGCCTGTACCTAAAACCCGGGCCGGTTCAGCCCTAAAACCACCCCATGAGGACTGTTTAACCAGGGTGGACGCCTTTGCTGCTGGCAAAATACTCCTATGGGCCGCCGGTATTTACCGGAAAGCCCTATGGGATAATGATTTGTTTTTACTAAATTAATTTACCTGCCACAACCGCTGCCGGTTCTCTATTTCAGTCCCTAAAATGACGTTTTTGGAGCCTCCCCAAGGCCCATTTGGCACTTGTGGTACGGTTTCACCTTTTATTCACAGGCGGCGCTGGCAACACCGGCGGCTGCAACATATAATGATCAAAGGCAAAAAAGTCTTGCTATAGGGCCGTTTAGCCCCAAGGTCCCCTTGACTTGGCCTCCAGGTAAGGCTATAGTGACGACCATATATATGGTATTTGGGGTGGCCATGAACAACTATATCTTGGGAATCCTGGGCTGGGGAACCTCTTCTTTCCAGATTCAGGCCCCTTTGGGTGGACGAGCCGGCACTGACGTATGGCAGATGGTCCTTCAGTCCGGTTTTGTCGTCCAATTGGTCCTGGTGATGCTGGTCTTGTTTTCAGTTATCTCCTGGACGGTTATCCTGAGCCGGGCCAAAGTCATCTGGGATGCCAAAAAGCAAAATCAGGAGTTCAACAACCTGTTTTGGCACAGCAACTCGCTGTCCGCCGCCTATACCCAGAGCAAGCATCTGGCAGCCAGCCCCCTGGCCTCCATCTTCCACCTGGGATACATGGAATTGGGAAAGGTGATGCGCCTTTCCGAGGGCAGCGGCCTGCCCGTGGGGGTGATGGACAACCTGCGCCGGGCCATGTCCCGGGGCCAGGCGGCCGAGGCCACCCGCTTGGCCCGGACCATCACCTTTCTGGCAACCTGCGCCAACACCGCTCCCTTCATCGGCCTCTTCGGCACCGTCTGGGGCATTATGGACTCCTTCCGCTCCATCGGCGCCACCGGGGCGGCCAACCTGGCCACAGTGGCGCCGGGCATTGCCGAGGCCCTGGTGGCCACCGCCACCGGCCTTTTCGCCGCCATACCGGCTGTGGTCTTCTACAACCAGTTCAACCGGCGGCTGCAGGTGCTGGAGTCGGAGATGGATTCCTTTGTGCAGGACTTCCTCAATCTGGTGGAGCGGGATCTCATGCGCCGTCAGGGGCCCCCGGTGGAGGCGGTGCGCCCGGCGGGGCGCGGGGCCTAGGGAGGCTTAGAGCGTGGCCGGAGTCAATACGGGCAAAGGCCGCTTCATGGGCGAGATCAACGTGGTGCCCTTGGTGGACGTGATGCTGGTCCTTTTGATCATCTTCATGGTCACCGCACCTATGATGATGCAGGGCCTGGATGTCAAGCTGCCCCAGACCGACTCCGGATCCTTAAAACAAAGCGAAGAGCTTTTGGTGCTCAGCGTCACCAAAGACGGGCGCGTTTTCTTGGACGAGTTTCAGGTGGCCATTGAGGGACTGGGGGACAAGATAAGAAACATAACCTCGCGCAAGCCCCAGACCAAGATCTATCTCAGGGCCGACCGCAATGTGCCCTATGGTGTGGTGGTTAAGGTGCTGGCCGAGGCGCGTAAGGCCGGCGTAAACAACTTGGGTATGGTTACCGAGCCGGAGAAGGTGACGCCGCCGGACAAAAAGAAAAAGTCTTGACCGCGGCCTTAATAAACATATTGCCGCACCAGTCTGCCGATCAAATAGGCTGGGGCGTGCTGCTCAGCCTGGGGCTGCACCTGCTTTTAGTGGCGGTGCTTATGTTTTGGCCCGGGTTTACGAACAAACGCCAGATATTCGCCCCGGTTTATCAGGTTAATCTGGTGGGGGCGCCCCGCCTGCCCGTGGCTCCTTCCCCCGCCCCCCAGCCCGCGCCTAGCA
>JASFOZ010000108.1:0-10332 GCA_050116255.1 Desulfarculaceae bacterium | reverse complement strand
AGGTTCCCGGCGCCTTGGAGATAGCGGTGCTGCGTAGCGAGGTGCCCCATGCCCTGATTAAATCCATCGACTCCTCCGCAGCCGAGGCCATGCCCGGCGTGGAGGGAGTGATGACCGCGGGAGACATCCGTGGCACCAACATCCTGAAATACACGGTGGAGGACCGGCCGGTGCTCTGCCCGGACCGGGTGCGCTATGTGGGCGATCCCATCGCCGTGGTGGCCGCCCGCAGCAAGGCAGAGGCCGAGGCCGCTGTCCAAAAGCTGAAGGTGGAGCTGGAGCCCCAGCCGGTGCTGGAGAGCCCGGAACAGGCCATGGCTGAGGATGCTGTTCAGCTGCATGCCGAACACGACCGGCCCAACCTCTGCTTCCAGCAGCCCTTGATCAAGGGCGAGGCGGACGCGGCTCTGGCCGAATCAGCCGCCGTAGTGGAGGCCCGCCTCCAGACCCAGCTAAACCATCAGGCCCCCCTGGAGCCCGAGGCCACCGTGGCCTATTGGGATTACGAAGACGACAAGGACGATCCTCAGCTGGTGGTGGTGGGCCGCAGCATCAACATCCATCATCATCTGGGCATGCTGCAAGAGGCTCTGGGCTGGGAGAACATGCGTTATGAGGAGGCCTTTGTCGGCGGCCAGTTCGGACTCAAGATCGATGTGGTCTCCGAGGGCATCTGCGCGGCGGCGGCGATCCACTTCCAAAAGGCCGTGCGCTACATCCCCAGCCTGCACGAGTCCATGCTCATGACCCCCAAGCGCCATCCCTTCCGCATGGATGTGAAGCTGGCCGCGGACGGAAGCGGCAAGCTCACCACCTATTGCAATGACATCCTGGTGGACAACGGCGCCTACCATTCCATGGGCCATGTGGTGATTCTCCGCGCCCTGCAGATGCTGTCAGGCTCCTACTTTATTCCCAACATAAAGGCCGGCAGCAAGCTGGTGTACACCAACAACCCCTGGGGCGCAGCCGCCCGGGGCGCCGGACCGCCCCAGGCCAACTTCGCTTTGGAAGTCGCCATGGAGATGCTGGCCGATAAGCTGGGGGCCGATCCTTTTGAGTTCCGCCTGCAGAATATTCTCAAGCCGGGCCAGGAGAAGTCCACCGGCGCCACTGCCACGGAGTGGCCACTGCCCGAGCTGATGGAGGCCATCCGGCCCCATTATGAAAGGGCCAAAAAGGATGCTGCCGCCTCGAAAGGCAATATCCGGCGCGGCGTGGGCTTGGCCACCGGCTCCTTTGGCATCGGCGGGCCGGGCGACGCCTCGGTGGCTGCGGTGGAACTGGATGACGACGGTGGGGTCAGCGTCTATGCAGCCGCGGCCGATCCGGGCGAGGGCAACGACTCCATGCTCACCCAACTCGCAGCCCATATTATGGGTCTTCCCTTGGACAAGGTCCGCATCTATACCCGCTCCACCGCCCAGACCGCGGCCTCGGGCCCGGCGGCCGGCAGCCGCATGACCTACATGATCGGCGGCGCCCTGGCCGACGCCCTGGGCAAACTGCAGGAGGCCATGGCTGAAACCGGCGCCAGCACCGCCGGCGAGCTAAAGGCTGCGGGCAAGCCGGTCCGCTACCTGGGTAACAAGAAGAACGAGGCCGCCAGCCCCCTGGACCCGAAGACCGGCCAGGGCCCCTCCTTTGAGTCCCAGGTGCATGCAGCGCAGTTGGTGGAGCTTGAGGTGGATACTGAGAGCGGAGAGGTTCGGGTGCTAAAAATGACCACGGCCGTGGACGCCGGACCGGTGATCAACCCGCTTAACCTGACCGGCCAGCTGGAGGGCGGGGCTGACATGGGCGTAGGCTGGGCCCTGCGCGAGCAGTATGTGGCCGGTCAAACCAAGGATTGGCGCACCTTCAAATTCCCCACCATCAGTAAGTCATTCCCCCAGGAGGTGATCATCCGGGAAACGCCCCGTCCCAAAGGGCCCCTGGGTTGCACCGGCGTAGGCGAGATGTGCATGGTGCCCACTGCGCCCGCGGTGATAAACGGCATCAAGGACGCCATCGGGGCTTACATCTGCGACTTGCCGGCCACGCCGGACAAGATTTTGGCGGCGATCGGCGCTGGGAAAGGCTAGGCCATGGGCCAGAGCAGGGAGGCCGGCGCAGAAACCACCGGCCTCGGAAGGCACCTGCGGCAGATAGCCGGCCGGGAGATCGCCTTTGATGGGGAGGGCTTTTTCTGGGACTACGACGATTGGAGCGAGGAGGCCGCCCGGGAGTTGGCCGCTGAGAGCGGGCTGGAGGCCCTGCAGGATGTGCACTGGCGGGTTATCCGCTTCTTTCGCGAGTATTACGAGTACAACGGCCGGGCGCCCCTTAATCGGGACCTCAAGAAAGGCACCGGCCTGACTTTGCTGGAGTTGGAAACCCTCTTTCCCAATGGCATAAAGATGGGCGCCAGGCGTCTGGCCGGGCTTCCCAACCCTAAGACCTGTTCCTAGGCACAGACAGCGCCATGGACGAAACCCTGATATACCTGGACAATGCGGCCACGGTCTTCCCCAAGCCGGCGGAAGTTTTGTCCAAAACCATGGAGATATACTCCAGCACGGGAGCCTCGCCCGGCCGGGGCAGTTACGACCTGGCCGCTTCGGCCGAAATTTTGGTGGATCAAGCCAGAGAGCGGGTGGCTGACTTTTTCAATGCCCCTGATCCCAACCGGGTTGTTTTCACCGCCAATGCCACCGATGCCCTCAACTTGGCGATTCTGGGCATGGCAGAGCCGGGGGGTCATGTGGTTTCCTCCCGGCTGGAGCACAACTCGGTGCTCAGGCCCCTGCATCATCTGCAGCAACAGGGTCTGATCAGCCTGGACTTGGTCCCCTTTGACTCCCAAGGCTTCATAGACCCGGATGAAGTGGCCCGGGCGATCCGGCCCGAGACCAAGCTGGTGGTGCTCAGTCATGCCTCCAATGTCTTGGGTACCATCCAGCCGCTTGAACAAATCAGCCGCTCATGCCGGGAGCGCCAAATTCCCCTGGTCATAGATGCCGCCCAGAGTGCGGGATTGGTACCCCTGGACATATCCGCCTGGCACCTGGGGGCGGTGGCCTTCACCGGGCACAAATCCCTGCTGGGACCCCATGGCATTGGAGGGTTGGTGATAAACTCGGACCTGGAGGTCAAGCCCACCCGCTTTGGAGGCACTGGCGTTGATTCCAGCAGGCTGGAGCATACCCCCACCTATCCCCACCGTTTGGAGGCAGGCACCCTCAACCTATTTGGAATAATCGGTCTGTCCCAAGCATTGGCCTATCTGGACAAACTCGGGCAACAATCAATTCACGATCAAGAATACCGCCTTGTATTGCGGCTCCGGCAGGGCTTGGCAAAAATCCCCCAGGTCAAGATCTACAGCCCCGAACCCGATGACCCCGACCGTTTCCTTGCCATCTTAACCTGCAACCTTATGGGCCTGGACCCCCATGCCCTGGGGGCGATACTGGACGGCGACTACGGCATTGCCGTACGCACAGGCCTGCACTGCGCCCCCTTGGTGCACCAGGATCTCGGCACCGCTCCCGCCGGCGCGGTCCGCTTCAGCCTGGGCCCTTCCAATACTGAGGCGCACATCGACGCGGCCTTGGATGCCATGTCCTCCATAGCCAAACAGATTCAAAAGCAGCCGACCTAATCAGGCGGCAGAACCTTGCAGCAAAGGCCGATCAGGGCCGCTCATTTTTGCGGCTGCTTGTCCGGAAGCGCTTACATACCGTCGTGGTTATTGGCCAATTCGCCCCGGCTCAGGGAGGCAAGGATACCGACCAGGCACAGACAGCCGAAGATGATGAAGGCCACCACGATACTATCCACCAAGGCGGGGTAGTTTTCCGGGGCGATGCGCACCCTGCCCACATAGACGGCGATCACGGAAGCGGCTATGCCCATGGAGGCCATCTGGCCCAGGATGCGCATGGATGCCACCGCTCCGGCGGCAATGCCATAGTAGCGTTTTTCCACCGAAGACATGATGGCGTTCATATTGGGCGAGGAGAAGATGCCGAAACCGGCTCCGTTTATAAGCAGACAGACAACAATATAAATTATTTCGGTGCCGGAACTGATGAAAGCCAGGCAAAACAGCCCCACTGCGTTCAATCCCATTCCCACAGAGGACACGATGCGGGGTTGGATGCGGTCGGATAAACGGCCCGCCAGGGGCGAAAACAAGGCCATCATGATCGGTTGGGCGATTAGTATCAAACCCGCTGACTGGGGGTTTAGGCCTTTTACATGTTGGAGGTACAGGCTGAGCAGGAAGGTCACGGCAAAGGTGGCGCAATAATTGATCAGGGCGGCCACACTGGAAAAAGCAAAGACGCGGTTGCTCTTAAAGAGAGATATCTTGAAAATGGGGAATTCGGCGCGGCCTTCCCACCACACAAAGACACCTAGGACCGCCAGGCCGCTGATGATGAACCCCATGGCCGTCATCCCGGGCAGCAGACCGACTCCCTGAATCAAAGCCACCAGGGCCAGGCCGTAGATAAGTGAGCCCGTTAGGTCGAACTTCTCGCCCTTGGCCTCAACCCACTCGGCCTTGAGCCCCCACACGGCCACGCCGAAAGCCAAGGCGCTGAAAGGCACTCCCATGGCGAAGACGCTGCGCCAGGTCAAATATTGGGTGAGAAAGCCCCCTAAAAAAGGCCCTAAAGTGAGGCCGACATAGATGGCGGCGACACTAATACCCATCGCCCGGCCCCTCTGACCCGGCGGGAAGACCGCGGAGATAATGGCCATGCCGGTGGCAAAGATCATGGCGCTGCCTATCCCCTGAAAAACCCGGGCAATGATGAGAACCAGCGCCGAAAAGGCCGAGGCAGTCAGCAGGGAACTGAGTCCGAACACCGCCATTCCCAGGGCAAAGGTCTTTTTCCTGCCGTGGATGTCGGCCAAACGCCCGGCCGGCAACACGCAGACTGCGATGGCCAAAAGATAAGAGGTCTGTATCCAAGACAAGGTCACCGCGTCCAGGGCGAAGTATGTGCCCACCGCCGGCAGAGCGAGATTCACAGCCGATCCCATAACCGGCGTGACAAAAGAACTGACCACCGCCAGGGTCAGGGCGGAACGCTGGAGGTTTTGAGTGGGCATGCCCTCTTCAAAATCAACTTTTTTCACAAGCACCTCAAAAAAGAAAGACAAGTACTCTGGGATAACTGCCTGCTAAACCATCGACTGCATGTATGTGCATCGAAACCGGCTTATAAAAATAGCGGGGCAGGCCGAATTTTCAAGCAAACTTATTTGCAGGCCCATTCAGCCCCCGAATCAACCCCCGCGCCCCGGGCCATGCCACCAAAAAAGGGCAAGCTGGCGTTGCTTGCCCTTGGCATTGGTTTACGGATATCGCAGAGCGCTAAATTAAGAGCAGAATGCTAAGCGCCCTCAACCACCTGATTCCGGAGCCTGCCGATTTCGCTAATCTCCACTTCGACTACGTCTCCGGGCTTCATAGGCGCTATTCCCTTGGGTGTGCCCGTAGCCACGATGTCACCCGGGCAAAGGGTCATCCACCGGGAAAGCTGGTGCAGTATCTGCTCCACCGAAAAAACACAATTCCCGGTATTGTCATCCTGCATCAACTCGCCGTTTAGATATGTTTTCAACCTTAAGTCATTGGGGTTCAGGTCTGTCACCACCCAGGGGCCGACGGCACCGAAGGTGTCGAACCCCTTACTGATAGTGAGCAGCAAGGGGCTGCGCGCCACCATGGCCCTTTCGGTCACGTCGTTAAAGCAAGTGTAGCCCCACACGTATTCCAGGGCCTCTTCCGGGGGTATGTTTTTCATCTCTTTGGCGATGACAATGCCCAACTCGCCCTCATAATCCACCCTTTCGCAATCAGGGGGATAGACAATGTCTCCGAGATGCTCCACCAACGAGGTTGGCGGCTTGAGGAAATATATGGGCACCTCAGGGGTTTGCGCCTCCAGCTCTTTTATATGTTCGGTGTAGTTGAGGGCAATACACACGACCTTGCTGGGCTCAGAGGGTGGAAGCCACTTTATGTCTGCCAAGGAAACCCGCTTGTCTGTCTTGGCAAAACCATCGCTAACCGAGCCCTGGAGTATGGTGATTTGATCCTCAGCAACTGCCCCGAACTCAACCTGTCCCTGATAACTGAAACGTGCGATCTTCATGAAGACTCCTCCTCATGGCGCAAATGCCGGTCTTGAGCCCTTGCCTAAAGTCCAAAGAAAGAAGGCTGCCGATTCCTGGAAGCTAACCGGACTCCAGAACCTGGTAAACGTTCATCTCCACCCCAGCCACAGTCATGGCCATGAACTCCGGAACCAAGGCCTGATGCCCGGGATTATCGGTCCAGGCCTGTACCTGTTCTTCAGTGTCCCAGAGCATTATGATCACAAAGCAGCCGTCCGGCTGGGCGGCAAGGTAATAGCCACGGAAACCTTCTTGGCTGGAGATCAAAGGCGCCCATTTCTCTTGGATCCATTTCCTCAAACTGCCGACACTGTCTTTAGAAACCTGGGATTTGGTCGTCTTGCAATACATCTTTTTGTTTCCAGTTCTTGGTTGAAAAAGCGCCCGGCCGCAGGCATCTGAGGGCACTTTTTGTTATCTAAACCCGCCCTTATTTTATCATATGGACCGGCAGCCAAAGCGCCAGTTGGGGAAGCAGAATCACCAGGGCAACGCCAGCCAATTGCAGGATCAAAAAGGGGACGATGCCCCGCACTATATGCTTGGAAAAACTTATTTCCGGGGGAGATACTCCCTTTAGATAAAACAGGGTCGGCGCCATGGGCGGGGTCAAAAAAGAGGTCTGCATTATCATGCAAAAGACTATGGCCGCCCAAAGCGGGTCCAAACCGATCTCCGTAATAACCGGGCCGAAAATAGGCACCAAGATAGGGATGATCCCCACCCATTCCATTACAAAGCCCAGGACGAAAAAAGCCAAGGCCATAATAAGAAGCATGGTGTTGGGCGCCACGGCAAGGTCAATCAGGGTGGTTTTCACCAGCTCACCGCCGCCCACGATCATAAAGGCTCCGGTGAAGACAAAGGCCCCGATCACCGTCCACATGATCATGGCCACAACCTTAAGGCTTTCAAAGGTGGCTGTTTTCAAGGTCTGCCAGTCGAGCTTTTTGTACATGAGGGCCAGGAGAATGGCAGCCAATGCGCCCATGGCCGCTGCCTCGGTAGGGGCGGCCACCCCGAAAAAAATGCTGCCCATCACCGCCAGGATAACAAAAAGGGTGGGCAGCAAAGAAGTGATGATGAGCCGTAATTTCTGGGCCAGGCTGAGCACCCGCTCTGATTGGGGCAAAGGCGGGCCCAGCTCGGGACGGAAAAAGCAGCGCACCGCAATATAAACTATATATAGAAGAGAAAGCAGCAGGCCCGGGAAGACCGCTCCCATGAACAGCTTGCCCACTGACAGGCCGGCCATGGGCCCGTAGACCACCAGCATGACACTGGGAGGAACCAGTATGCCCAAAGTGCCGCCGGCGCACACAGCCCCGCTGCTCAGGGCGGGGTCGTAACCCCTTTTGAGCATGGCCGGCAGGGCGAACAGGCCCATGGAGACCACCGAGGCCCCCACAATACCGGTGGCAGCGGCCATTATGGTGCAGATGACCACGGTAGTGATGGCAAGCCCTCCCCGAAGCCCTCCCAAGGCCACGTGAAAGGCGGAGAACAGACGTTCCGCCGCCCCGGAACGGGACAGCATGACTCCCATATAGACAAACAAGGGAATGGCCACCAGTTCATAGTGTTCCATGACCCCATAGGTGCGCATGAGCAGGGAATGAATAAAACTGGGCCCTCCCCCCAACAGGCCTACGATCAGGCCGCTTCCCAACATGGCAAATGCGACCGGAAAGCCTATGAACACGCCCAGCAGCAACCCGCCGAACAATAAAACCAGGGAAAGCTCAGTGCCCAACATCCAGCTCCTTGTGAAGGATAACCGACCAGGCTTCGATGAATTTGGCCAATCCTTGCAGCAGCAGCAGCGAGGCGGCCAACGGGATCAGGCTTTTAAAATGATAAACAGGAGGGCTCCAGTAACTGGACAAGCTTTTTTCTTGGGAGAGCCAGGATTCAGCCGCATACTCAACGCCAAAGTAAACAAGCGCGCCCACGCAGGGGAAGAAAAAAACCAGATACCCGATCACATCGGCAATGGCCTTTCCTCTGGGGCTGAAATTAGTATAAAAAATCTCGATGCGGATATGCCGCTCGCTCAGAAGGGTATAGGCCCCGCCGATCATAAACAGGGCCCCGGACAACATATAGGAAAGATCGTAAGACCAGACCGTGGGGGCATTGAACAGGTAACGGGAGACTGTATCGTACACCAATTCCAAAACCAGGGGCAGTATCAGCCAAGCCACCGCCTTTCCTGACCAGGCGCTTATTGAATTTACTTTTTGAACAAATTCAGCCGCAATTCTCATGGCAAAATCCTTTTTGTTCAAAAGCAGTCCAAAACCAAAATTACTCAGCTTGCCCCCGGGGAATGCTTACGGTTTTGATCGCGTCTCCATTTCAGCCTTGAGCATATTACCTCGACCGTGAGTCCATTGGTTACAGCCGTTGAATCAAGAGGTCTCGATTCGCTCTATCACAGCTCCGGAACTCCAGCCGGAATAACGCAGGCGAATACGAAGGTGTCCGGACCGTTGTTTCTGACCTGATGCTCCTCGCCGCCAGGGACGAAAATCACCGACCCCGGTCCGACGTCCCGCCACTGTTCCCCGTTCCATATCTGGCCCTGTCCGGCGTGGATGAACACCTGGTGTTCGTAATCATGGACGTGCTGGGCGCTGTATCCACCAGGGCTTATCTCAAATACCCTCATACAGAAGCTGGTTTGGCCGTCGGCTTTACCGATCACCACCCGGCCCACAGCGCCCTTGGCCAGATCGCTGGGGTATTCCCTGGCCTGTTCGTCTTTGTAGTTAATCACCTTCATTTTAAAGACTCCTTTTCAGCCCTGATAAACAACCCCAGCATAGCCCTGCCGGCTGAAACGGACCGGCGGGGAACACCCCAAAGAGTCCCCCGCCGGTTGCTGAATTAGTTACCAGGTCTGAAGCTCCTCGTAGGCCTTCCAGGACTTATAGAACTGACGCTGGGATTTTAGAACCTTAGCATAAAAAGGGTCCTTGGCGGCGCGCTGATCAAAGACCTGTTGGCCAAGCTTCTTTATCTTGTCCACCTCGGCCTGGGAAAGCCTGATGATCTTCACGCCTTTGGACTTGAAAAACTCCACTGCCGCAGCATCTTCCAACTGCCAATCGGTCATGCTCTTCAAGGCCGCCTGGCGCAGGGAGGTTTGCACGATCAACTTCAAGTCGTCGGGCAGTTTTTTCCATTTGTCTTGGTTGGCCAGGGTCTCAAAGGGGCCGCTGGTCTGATGAACGCCGGGGAAGACCAGATATTTGCAGATTTCAAACAGTCCCAGGCCTTTGTCAAAGGAAGGCACGCTCATCTCGGTGGCGTCCAGGACGCCCCTTTCCAGGGCGGTGTAAAGCTCTCCTGAAGGCAGAGTCATGACCGAGGCCCCCAGGCGGGTGAGCACCTCGCCCCACTCGCCCACGGTGCGGTACTTCAGGCCCTTGAAATCTGCCAGAGACTTGATGGGTTTGCGGAACCAGCCCAGGCTTTCGGAACCGTATACGGCAAAGGGAGGCAGCACCTTAACCTTGTAACCTTTTTGGGTATACATCTCCTCCCAAAGCTTGTAGCCGCCGCCCTTTTCGCACCAGGCCATGAACTCCATGGGCTTGAACATGCCAAAAGAGGCCCCGATCAAAACCGCCGCCGGGAACTTGCCCTTGACATACATGCTGGTGCTGCAACTGAGGTCCAGCACTCCCTTGTGCACGGCCTCCTGCTCGGAAAAGGCAGGTACAATGGAGCCGCCGGTGTTCATCTGGATGACCATGCGACCCTTGCTCATCTTCTTGACCAAATCGGCAAAATAGGCGGCGGACTTATAGAACTGCAGGCCGCTGCCGTAAACGCACTGGGCCTTCCACTTGATGGGCTTATCAGCCGCCTTGACCTCTGTCATCGCCAGTGCCGTGAGCAAAAACACCCCGGTCAGAACCACGATAAGGGCCATAAAACCTGTGGGCACTCTCGTTTTTGCCATCATAATACCCTCCTTCCTCTCCTTCATTCTCGTGAAGTTTTAATCGTAATGATAGTAGGCGCGAGCCACGTCAAAGCGGGCCAACTGGGCCCCGCCCAGCCATAGTTGAACCACTTTGTTGTCGCGCCAGTACTTCTCTACGTTGTAGTCACGAAAATATCCGTATGA
Organism: Desulfarculaceae bacterium; assembly: GCA_050116255.1. GTDB lineage: Bacteria > Desulfobacterota > Desulfarculia > Desulfarculales > Desulfarculaceae > JASFOZ01. Next base: position 20 of record JASFOZ010000108.1, on the reverse strand, counting down.
GCCCATAAGCTCCATGGCCT